>JBHIDG010000293.1:0-4279 GCA_046760025.1 Woeseia sp.
CTGGTCGTCGATGATCATCACTTTGATACTCATGGCGATATGCGACTCGCGGGCACTCCCTGCCCCGTGGTCAGCCCGAACACTCTGTCAATTGCGACGCAAGTTCACTCGAGCGCCCGTTCGGTTGAGTGATCCCCTGAATGAGCGGAATCATGACACGAGAGCGCGGGGCGCGCATTCCATGGTCGCGAAATACCCGGGTCGGTTCACATCCCGACGGCGGCGCCGGGATCACTCATGGAATCGTCGCTCGATTCCGCACCGGCCTCTTGGCCGTCGTCCTCGATGATGTCGAGTTCGGCCAATCCGTCCAGGCGTTGATCGCGCAGGGTCTTCGCATGGTCGCTGCGCTCGGCCTCCAGCTCCAGCAGGTAGTCACTGGTGACGTCGCCGGTGACGTACTTGCCGGAGAAACACGAGGTATCGAAGCCGGCGATGTCGGAATCGTCATGGCGCACGGAGCGAATGAGGCCGTGCAGGTCCTGATAGATGAGGCGGTCCGCACCGATAATCTCCTGAATCTCCTCCACCGATCTGCCATTGGCGATGAGTTCCGAAGCCGCCGGCATGTCGATGCCGTATACGTTCGGGAAGCGCACCGGCGGCGCTGCCGATGCGAAGTAGACCTTGCGGGCACCGGCCTCGCGCGCGAGCCTGATAATCTGCCTCGATGTCGTGCCGCGGACGATCGAATCGTCGACCAGCAGCACGTTCTTGTTGCGAAACTCGAGATCGATGGCATTGAGCTTGCGTCTGACCGACTGCGCACGCTCTTCCTGGCCGGGCATGATGAACGTTCGGCCGATGTAGCGGTTTTTGATGAAGCCTTCCCTGTATTTGACGCCGAGGTGATAGGCGACCGGCACGGCGGAGGTGCGACTGGTATCGGGGATCGGTATGACGACGTCGATATCGTGGTCCGGCCATTCGCGAACGATCTTGCCGGCCAGCTCCTGACCCATGCGGAGCCGCGCTTTATAGACCGAAAGCTTGTCGATCACCGAATCGGGCCGCGCGAAATAGACGAACTCGAATATGCAGGGCGAATAACCTGTTGGTCCACTGTAACGGTGGCTGTGCAGATGGCCGTCACTATCGACGAAGATTGCTTCACCGGGCCGGATATCGCGAATATTTCCGAACTGCAACACATTCAATGCCACGCTTTCCGACGCCACCATGTATTCGGACCCTGCATCGGTGTCTTTCTCTCCCATGATGAGCGGGCGAATGCCGTTCGGGTCCCTGAAAGCGACGATGCCGTGACCAATCACCATCGCGACCACGGCATAGCCGCCCCGGCAGCGCCTGTGTACCGCCTCGACGGCCTCGAAAATCTGCTCCGGCGCAGGGCGGCCGTTTGCACGGCTCTGAAGCTCGTGGGCGAACACGTTCAGCAGTACTTCCGAATCCGAGCCCGTGTTCAGGTGGCGCCGGTCCTGGCGGGTCAGGAGCTCGGCGAGCTCTTCGTAATTGGTCAGATTGCCGTTGTGTGCCAGGCAGATGCCGTATGGGGAATTTACGTAAAATGGTTGTGCTTCAAAGATTTGCGAGCCACCCGCGGTCGGGTAGCGAATATGGCCGATGCCGATGTTACCGGTCAGCCGAAGCATGTGCCGCTGATGAAACACATCGCGCACGAGGCCGTTGCTCTTTCTGACATGAAGGCCACCGTCGCCGTAGGTGACGATGCCGGCCGCATCCTGGCCGCGATGTTGCAGCACGGTGAGCGCATCGTAGATGGCCTGATTGACAGGTTGTCGACCCACGATCCCAACGATGCCGCACATGCCTAGCCGCTCCGCTTCATGTCGAGGGGTATTTCTGCCGCCGCATCGTCCGGCTGCAGCAGTTCGACACCCCTCGGCGTCATGATACGAATCCAGTCGGCAACATAACTGCCGTATGGTATCAGCCTCGACCGCGACCACCAGTCGTCATCGTCGACGCCCGCGAACTGCCCGCCGATGATCAATACGGCGAACAGAACGACCCCTCGGCCGAAGCCGAAAACCATGCCTAGGACGCGGTCCGTTCCGCTTAACGCCGAAAGCCGAATGATCTTCGAGATACCCCAACCGAGCAGGCCTCCGACCGCCAGGATCACGAAAAACAAAAAAATCCGGCCGAACCAGAGCTGCATCTCGGCCGAGCTCAACCAGCCCTCGGATAGTCTTCCGACGGCATGACCGAAACGCAGTGCTGCCCAGACGGCGATCAGCAGGGAGGCGATCGAGATCGCTTCCTTGACGAAGCCGCGTACGAAGCCGACGGCGATGGAGATTGCAATGGCAACGGAGATGACTATGTCGGCAATCGGCATCAGCAATGAAGTCAGTTTTAGTGGCCGGCACAGTTCCGGTTTTGACTGTGGCGCGATTCTATCAGAACAAAGAACTCACGCATCCGCAATTAGGGGTGGGTAACGACCTGTCCGATGTGACCATCGGACTTGAGCCTCGCGGCAATCGCCTCCGCCGCGCCCCGGTCCTTCTGCGGGCCGATCCGCACCCGGTGCAACGGCCCCGACTCGGTCCGCAGCTGGCTCAGGAAAGCCGCATAGCCCTCGTCGCGGAGATCGGCCGCCAGCCGATCCGCGTTAGCCTGGTTCGAGAAGCTGCCCAGCTGAACGGCCCACATACCGGTCGGTGATACGGCCGGCGCCTTGTCGGCTGTGGACTTCGGCGGGTTTTTGGCTGGCGCTGGGCCCCGTTTGTCGGCAACCACTGCCGCTTTTGCGTTACCTTCGGCCGGCTTGATCTCAGGGCCGTTGGACGATGTCGGCACGGGCTCGGTGCGGTCGCGGTCGAGGACGATCGTCTGTGACCGCCTGGTCTGATCATTCTGGCCGGGCAGCGTTACCGGCTCGGACACGATTTCGGTATCGATGGAGGGACCATCGAGGAATACAGGGACCACCAGGACCGCGAAAGCCACCAGTACGCCGGCGCCGATCACGCGTTCCTTCAATACTCTGTCCATCAAGGGTCTCAAATATTGGGTCCTTATCCGCGGCGCGAGTATATCTTATCGTGCGGGATGTTTACTCATTCACCCGAAGTTCGCACGAGAGTCCGGTTTGTGGGCGGATCTCGTGCAATTTTCGGGTTAGCCATTGCAGCGCCGGACCGACCGCGTAAAACGACCCGGTCACGAGGATCACGTCGTCGTCTCCGGCGCTGTCGTGCGCGTACTGCATGGCCTCCGGCACGCCATCCGCAGCCAGGCAGGGCCTGTCGGTCAGGTTTGCGATGTGCGCCGCCAGTTCCCGGGCCGCGACCGCCCGAGCGTGTCCGGCCGTCACGGCGACCCAGGTATCCACGTGCCCGGCGAGCGGCGACACGATGCCGTCGATGTCCTTGTCCGCGAGCACGCCGATGACGGCGACCCTGCTGCAAAAAGGAGCCGTTTTAGCAATGTATTCGCTCAGGGCCTTGGCGGCGTCAGCATTATGCGCGACATCCAGCAGCCAGTTCCTGTCCGTCTTGAAGGGCTGGCAGCGGCCGGCCAGTTCGATCTGGCCAAGGGCCTTGTCGATAACCGGCGCATCGAGCAGCTGGTCGAGACCGATAGCCTCGAGCAGCGCCAGAACCGCCGCGGCGTTCTGTATCTGGAATTGGCCGGCCAATGCGGGGGCGGCGAGTGGTCCGATTCGGTATTCGCGCCCGGACCACGCCCAGGATCCCGGGTGCCCGGAATCCGTCTGATAATCGAAATCGCGGCCGCGCAGTCGCAGGTCGGCATCGTACGCTGCCGCAGATGCCAGGATGGCTTGCGGCACAATGTCTGCCCCGAATACGAACGGCTTGCCCGGCCGGAATATGCCGGCCTTCTCGGCGGCGATGCTCTCGATGTCCTCGCCGAGCCAGTCACAGTGATCGAGCGAGACATTGGTTATGATCCCGGCATCAGGCTCCACCGCGTTGACGGCATCCAGCCGCCCCCCCATGCCGACCTCGAGGACGACGGTATCCGCGTCGCTTTCTTCGAATGCCACCATCGCCGCCAGCGTGCCGAACTCGAAATAGGTTAGCGGGGTCTTTTGCCTCGCCGACTCCACGCGCTCGAACGAGGAAACGATCGTGTCATCGCTGACCGGCGCGCCGTTCAGCCGAATCCTCTCATTGTATCGATGAAGATGCGGCGACATGTAAACACCAACTCGTTCACCACCATTCATTAGCAAAGCCTCGAGCATTGCGGCGCTCGACCCCTTGCCGTTGGTTCCTGCAATATGTATGACACGCGTCGGCATCCCGAGTCGCAGTCGTCCGAGCAC
>JBHIDG010000294.1:0-4271 GCA_046760025.1 Woeseia sp.
GCAGCAGAACGGCGATCGTCGCTGTTAGTATTGTGAACGTGGATGATTTACGGGTTTTTTGGGCCATGGTTCTGCAACATTTCGTTAATTTCGTAGTGCACCGTCACTCTGCGGCAGCCTGCAAGAACGTGCCGCTTTCGACCAGCTCGTGCAGTCCGAAAATCGGCCAGATGTCCTGGCTCCGCTCGTATGCTCCTTTCAGGAATCGGTCGCAGCGAACGGCTGTCTCCGGCCAGTTCTCCCTGAATTCGGTATCCATGAAACGCCGGAACCCCAGGACTTCGCCGACGACCAGTCCAGCAGGGATTTCGCGATGATTGACCGATATCACGCGCGTATTGCGCCTTAATGTCGTGCGGCCGCTACCGAGCATCATTTTCAAGTCGATCAACGGCAATAGATGGCCGCGAAGATTCGCGATACCAAGCATCCACCGCCTGGCACCCGGCACTCGCGTCATGCTGTCCGGCAACATCAATACTTCGCGGACCTGATCACGGCTTGCGACGAACTGCTCCTGTCCAATGCGAAATCCTACTCCAACCCATTCTGTTGGCAACTCGCCGGTCCCCTTGCCGGCAAGCGCGGCACGGCTGCGGCGCTCCAGCTCCTGAAGCAACTCGAACGGTTGTTCGATGAGCGCCGCGAGATCCGCCGATCTTTTCATTCAACCGGCCATTACCGTATTGATCTTCGAAATAAGCTGTTTCACGGAAATCGGTTTTACCAGATACTCGACTGCTCCCTGACGCATGCCCCAGATCTTGTCTGTTTCCTGGTCCTTGGTCGTAATCATGATGACGGGAATACTCGACGTCATGGGATCCTGAGTCAGCTTGCGGGTCGCCTGGAATCCATTCATCCCCGGCATGACGACATCCATCAATATACAATCCGGACGCGAAGACTGCGCCTGGCGAATACCGTCTTCGCCACTATCGGCGACCAGGGTCTCAAAACCGCTCTTCTCCAGCATATTCTGAAACAAGTGCAGCTCAGTCGGCGAATCATCAACGATTAGAACAACTGTCATGGCAGAACCTTCAGTTAATTTGATTGGAAATGGCGCCGAGTAATTCGTCTTTTGTAAACGGTTTTGTCAGGTACTGTTCGGAACCGACAATGCGGCCGCGCGCACGATCGAAAAGTCCGTCTTTGCTCGATAACATGATGACGGGCGTTTCCCTAAATACCTTGTTGTGCTTGATCAAGGAGCAGGTCTGATAACCGTCGAGGCGCGGCATCATGATATCCACGAAAATCAGGTCGGGTTGATGGTCTGCAATCTTGGAAAGCGCATCGAAACCATCGATCGCCGTGAATACCTGGCAGCCCTCCTTGGATAACAAAGTCTCCGCCGTTCGGCGAATCGTTTTGCTGTCGTCCACGACAAGAATCTTGAGGCCATTCAGACTTCGAGATGCATTATTTGACACAGGATTTCCTCGCCCGATCGTGAACTCCCGAAAGTTCAAAGTGAACTCTGGGGAGTTCACCTGCCCACTCCAAGATTCCGGTTTGCCCGCAACATTTGCCGGAATATGCCCGTATTTTGAACGGGCTAACGGACTTGTACCATATTGACAAATGCGCTGCCACGACGCTCGCCACAGGCCTTGGTTTCACTCGCGTTCAGGGGCTCTGCAGAATCCGCCCGGCGATATGAAAATTGAGCGCGAGAGTGGCCAAATCGGGCGGGCGCTGTATAGTTGGCGGCCTGACGAGACGGGCAGATAAGGACCAGCAGAGCCAGGAAAATGCCAGACAAGAATATCTCCGTCGGTGTCGTCATGGACCCAATCGAGAACATAACGCCAAAAAAGGACAGCTCCCTCGCCATGCTGCTGGAAGCGCAAAGACGGGGAGCCGAGATCCACTATATGTTGCAGGGTGATCTGAAACTTGTGGGCGGTGATGCATTCGCACGTTCACGAATATTGCACGTTCGGGACGATCTCGAGAACTGGTTTGAAGCAGGCGCCGAACAGCAGATTGAGCTGCGTGACCTCGACGTCATCCTGATGAGGAAAGATCCGCCGTTCGATATCGAATATATTTATACGACCTATATCCTGGAGCGCGCAGAGCAAGCCGGCGTCCTGATCGTCAATCGTCCTCAGGCCTTGAGGAACATGAATGAAAAGGCATTTACGGCGTGGTTCGCAGACTGCGCACCGCAAACGATAATCACCCGGTCCATTCCCGAGTTTAAGGCGTTTCTGTCAGAGCACAATCGAATCGTCATAAAGCCGTTACACGGTATGGGCGGCCGTTCCGTTTTTGTGGTCGACCATAGTGACAACAATGCAAACGTCGTTTTCGAGACGCTGACGGACTACGGCAGCATTTTCGCGATGGCGCAGGTTTTCATTCCGGAGATCAGCGAGGGCGACAAACGTATTCTTCTGGTCGACGGCAAGCCGATTCCACACGCCCTTGCGAGAATTCCTCCCGCCGATGACTTCAGGGGCAACCTGGTCGTCGGCGCTGTCGGTGAAGGACGCGAACTGAGCGACAGGGATCTCTCGATATGTTCACGGGTCGGCCCCGTACTCGCCGAACACGGCGTGATATTCGCCGGCATCGACGTCATCGGCGATTATCTGACAGAAATCAATGTTACCAGCCCGACCGGAATCCGCGAGCTCGACAGGATTTTCGGCCTCAACATCGCAGGCAATCTGTTCGACGCGATCAGGAAAAAACTCAACTGATGCCGGCTGCGGCTCGACACTTAATCGCAGCCATTCTCTTGTCGCTTATTCTCCCGGGTTGCGATGCCCAAACCCGGGACTTCCGACATCAGTTTTATGCTTTCGGCACATTGCTCACGATAGATTTCCTCGATGTGACGTCGTCCGCGAGTGCGGCTGCAATAGCGTCGGTCGAGGCGCGAATATCGGAAATAGACCGCGACTGGTATCCGTGGAGCACACGCGCCGGCGTCCCGTTCGGCGAGCTTCGACGAATCAACGATGCGATAGCGGCCGGTCAATCTATCGAGGTCTCGCCGACGCTCGCCGCGCTCATCCGACGGGCCGCCCTGCTTGAGAGCCAGACCGGCGGCAGGTTCAACCCTGCTATTGGGCACCTTACCGAGCTTTGGGGCTTTCATGACGTTGCCCGAATGCGCACGTCGCCGCCCGACGTGATCGAGATACAAAGGTGGTTGAGGGGCCGGGCCAGTAGTGAGTATCTCGAGTGGAACGGCAATGTGCTGCTCAGCAACTCGCCTGACGTGATGCTGGACCTCGGCGGCATCGCGAAGGGCTCGATTCTCGAGCAATTCGTTATGATCCTGCACGACAACGGTGTGGAAAACGCCATTATCGATATCGGGGGGGACCTTACGGTTATTGGCACGGTCAGCGGTAGACCTGCGCGTATCGGCATCCGCTCGCCGAGAGCCGATGATGTGCTTGCCTGGCTCGAAGTCTCGGACGGAGAAACGGTCATGACCTCGGGTGACTACGAACGATTTTTTGAATACGAGGGGACACGCTACCAGCACGTCCTCGATCCCCGGAGCGGCTACCCGATTCAGCACACCGTATCGGCGACAGTGGTTCACCGGGACGCCGTTCTGGCGGATGCAGCGGCCACCGCCTTGCTGGTCGCCGGGCCCGACGGATTCGAGGAATTATGTACGGCTCTGGGGCTTGACGTGGCGTTGATCATCACCGTATCCGGTGACCTGCGTCTCACCGGCGGGATGGAGAAGCGATTACACTGGACACCGCGCTAAATGCGCGTTAGTGCTGTAAGATTGTGCCTCAAATGACTGAAATATTGACAAATTCTGATGATATCGAGCAGATTGGTCTGGATCGTGGAGCAGTGCCGGACCGGCTGCCCCCGATGCTTTTCCTGGCGGCCCTGATCCACGGCATCCTGATCATCGGCATTACATTCGAGGCGGTGCTGGGAGGCGAGGCAACGGATGCGATTTCCCTCGAAGTCACTATCGTGGCCGATCCCGACCAGATGATAGACCGGCCCGATGAAGCCGAGTACCTCGCACAGGCAAGCCAGAAGGGCGGCGGCAACACCCGGGAACAGGTTCGCCCCAGCGCGCTGCTACAGAGCAATATGCCGATTGACAACAGTGGCATCGAGGACGGTGACAGTCTTACTCAGTCAACGATGCAGCAGGAGACGGCGGATCAGGTCGTCACTACGCGCAGGGACAACGACATGATCGTTCCCGACAAGCCGCGCGACGATCCTTCTCCCGATGAATCCACGGCGATCGCGCTGGAATCGGGCGTCCT
>JBHIDG010000295.1:0-4232 GCA_046760025.1 Woeseia sp.
ACTCTTCTTGGGTTCTAAGAAAGAATTCACCGACGGCACCACCAAAATGTGCGATGTCGAAGGTCTCCGGGGCCCCGGGCCTGTCATAATCCTTATGGTGTTTCTTGCTCACGGTTGGGCGGCGTAAGGTACTTTCCCTAAGTGACGCACGAACCACGAGCGGAGTATCGAGGTGAGCGAATGGCCTGATGCAACCTGAAGAACATACTACAGATATCCCTCTTGGCGGTACCATTCGTATGTTGCCCGCAGCCCCTTGTCAAGGTCGACAGCAGGGTCGTAGCCCAGTTCACGTTTCGCCTTATCTATCTTGAAAGCGCGATTCTGTCTGTACCAGTCCACCCGCCTTGGGAAGATAGGTGGCGAGATACCCAACGGCGTGCAGACCTTTTCGAATAAGTGTCCGGCGATGATGAGCGGGAACAATGGAAAATGCGGAATACGAACCTCAGTGTTCATTGCCTTGGCTACTCGTCTGACAAGATCCTCGATTTCGACGAACTCCTCGTCCGCAATTAGATATGTTTGTCCATCTCCCCGTCCCTCCTGCATGGCCAGAACGAAGGCATCCGTCAAGTTGTCGATGTACAGCGTGTGATACAGCGTCTTACCTGATCCAAACATCGGGAAAAACCCTTTGGCAACGCGTTTGTAAATCATGAACAGTCGTTCTGGATCTCCCGGGCCATAAATACCGGCTGGCCGCAATATCGTCGTTGGCATGCCTTTCTCAAAGAACTTTTTTACAAGCGGCTCAGCGGCGTACTTCGACCTTTGGTAATAGTCCGCCGGCTGAATGGGGGCGCTCTCACCAGCGGGAGGATTATCTACGTTGCCATGCACCCCACATGTACTGCAGTAGATAAATTTCTTGACCTTTGCATCGTATGCTGCCTCCAGGACATTCTGCGTGCCCCCAACATTCACCTCGTCATAGTGCGCCCGTGACACGTCTAGTTCGCGAAAAGAAGCCGCTAGATGATAGACGATATCCATACCATTCACGCAGCGCTCTACAGTCGCCTTATCGGCGACGGTACCGATGGCCACATTGCTGCCCCAATCCTTTAATTCGAATGTATTGTGTCCACTTTTGTAATCCAGCGCGGTCACTTCATGACCGTCATTTAATAACCGCTTGACCAAGGCCTTTCCGGTAAAGCCGGTTCCTCCGGTGACAAGTATTTTCATAAGATCTACCTTAGATTACAACGAGTACGACTACGGAAAATAATCGCCCGCCATGACGCGTGGCAACATGAAACGGCTGTCACTTACATCTATGCGAGCAGTCGCTCAATGTTTAATGATTTTTCGACAGCATCGATCTCTCTGAAGCGCCGCTCTCGATCCCAGCCAAATAGCTGACAGACCCGCGGCGCCAGCACTCGCGCCCGCACGGGATTGTCACCGATGCTGGTGCGCCTGAACACTAGATCTTCCAAATGCACTACCGACTCGTTCGCAACTAGCTCGGCTAAGGGGATTAGCCAATCGTTGTCGTCGGCCGAAGGCATCCAGTCGTAGTCGAAACGGCCGATCAACGCCGAGGCGGAAGATCGATGCTCAGAATTCTCGGTCATCGGTAACCGCGGCGCAACTCGGTCAAGCGTCTTCTCCGCTGTTAGCCGCGCTGTCGTGAACTTGGCGCCAGAGACGCTGTACAACCCGATCGGTCCGCCGTGTCGGCCGTGGTCGACGATTAAGGGCCTGGAGGGGTTGTCCATCCCGCCCTCTTTGGTTGCAGGCAGAAACCCAAGCAGAATCCTGAGGATGTCTTTGTATTCCAGCTCCAGGCCTGGAACCAAGGTGTTGATGTTGTCGAGAAACTGCGTGAGCAAAGACATCGCGAGCCGGGGTTGCCTGGCCGGACCGACCCACGGCGCGTGCCCCGTCCCGATAAGCAACTTATCCTTCCACGGCACTAGGAAGTACGTGTGCTTGCGCGGGCGCGTGGCAGTGAGCGCCAGTGCACACCCGGACAGAGCGGGACGATCGACCAGCACATTCCAACCGATTGAAGGGCGGAACAGCTCGGGGATGTCGTGATCGAGTTTTGCCGCCAGAAGCCGCGCCTGTGGGCCGGCGGCGTTGATCACTGTGCCCGCAGCGAACTCATAGGCTTGGCCGCTTTCGTGGTCAAGCGCGCTCACCGCTTCAATGCGGTTCGCATGTTGTCGCAGGCTGACGGCTTCGACGTAGTTTAGCGCTGTTGCTCCGAGGTTGCAGGCCCGGCGAAGTATTTCGAGCAGAAGGCAATTAGAGTCAGGCGCGTAGGCATCATACCAGAGCGCAGCTCCGACCAACCCATCCCGATTTACTCTGGGAAAGATGCGTTCCGTCTCTTCTCGACTGAGGATTTTGCCGGGGGGTATTGCCCGGTCCGGTGTTACGCCGGAATTGCGTTGCCATGATAGTAGATCATTTAACGTTAGACCCACGCGCAGTATAAGCTTCCGGGACGTGGCTCTGCGCTTGAGCGGCATGAGGCAGGGAAGCGGCGTGACGAGTTCGGGAAAGGCCTGTAGGAACCATCGCCGCTCTCGCACGGACTGGTTAAACCGCATTACATCGAGATGTTGCAGGTACCGGAGACCTCCGTGTACGATCTTAAGGCTGTTGAAGCTGGTCCCGGCACCGAAATCAGCCTTTTCAAGCAGTATCGAACGCAACCCTCGTCTCGCTGCCTCGAGCAACAAAGTCGCACCGTAAAAGCCTCCTCCAACTATCACAACATCGAACTTTTCCCTGGCGGCGGCTAGATCTCTACTGATCATGTTCCGAGCGAGGCTTTCTGAGTAGCGGTCCAGAGAATCGTAGTCCAAAGACTTGTACGAGCAGGGCGTCGGCGCGACATGCTTATGCAAGGAGCGCCAATAGTTTTCGGATTTTGGACTCGTAAACAGGTCGGGAATACTTGCTACGGTAGAGCTCCGCGGCGGCGCGAGTCTTTATCCTTGCCTGGCCGCTGTTTCTTAGGGCTTCAAGTATTCCTCGGGCCATTTTGTCTGGCTGTGGATCCACGAGAAACGCCACGTCCTCAGTCAGCACCTGAGTATGTGCGTAGATATTCGTCGCGACGATCGGAATCCCGCTTGCAAGCATTTCGTATATTTTTAGCGGCGTATTTGTGCCCGTGATTCTTGGTGACACGAGCACGCCGGCTGCTCCATTGTAAGCTCTGGCCGTCGTCGGCGGCACGCGACCGGCAAAATAGCAGTCACTGCTGACGCCAAGTTCCGCGACGAGATTAGCATACTTTTTGACCTGATCTGGCGTACCCCCGATGAGCAGAAAAAACACCCGAGGTTCAGTGGCTAGAACGGTCGGAAATGAACGAACAAAGCAATCGAGACCCTGGTAGGGTTCAAACGTGCCTGAATAGACGACGAGCAAACGCCCGGGAGGACAGGCATTCAGAGCTGCTTCGGGTTCCACATGTGCGTGCTTTCGGCCAGCGCCGTTCTCGGAGCACAGCTTGACTTCTTCAAAAATCGAGTTTTCGATCAAAAAATGTTTATTTTGATCATCGATAATGCCGAGCACGTAATCAGCCAGCGCGGGGCATATGGTGATAATAGCGTCTGCGGCGTGCAGTGAACTGACTTCCAGTCGCTCGAAAATCTTTTGAACGAACTTTGACTGTGTGAAACTGAAATTTTCTAATTGTTGAGGGAGGCTGGAGTGCATATCGTAAATGAGCTTGAATTTCCAGAATGGTTTCAAGAAACGGCAGAAGAACACTGCTTCTTCGTGCGCGTGGACAATATCGAAACGAGTGCGAAGAATAAGTGCCACGGCCCATAGGAAAAGGAATCCGTCCAAGAAAAGTTTTTTCCAGGAAGGGCCGATCTTGATGTTTCTCAGCAGAGGGAAGTTCGGGATCCGGACGATGTGAACGCCAGGAATCGCAACATTTTCCCCTTCACCGTAGGTAAGGAGGTCCACTTGAACACCTATCTCTGCCGTTATGAGCGTTCGATAATAAACGCTGAAGGGAGTCCCGCGGGGAGAAAAAAACGGTTGCGGCGCAATGACAAGTGCTCTCATGGGTTAAAATTCTTTTTTCGGGTGCGCTTTCTTAGTTGCATAGCAAGTTGGTTACGAACGAAACGATACGGTCTCTCCAATGCACCATAAGGCTTTGGTACTGTTGATGAATCATACAGCATGGCCTCAAGCTCTCTGGCAGGGTGCTCCAGGTCAACGGCGCCTTTGATACCGAAGCCGAA
>JBHIDG010000296.1:0-4210 GCA_046760025.1 Woeseia sp.
TGGTGGGCGATGGTGGTTTCGAACCGCCGACCTCCACGATGTCAACGTGGCGCTCTACCCCTGAGCTAATCGCCCGATTTATGACTCTTGCCTTCGATCCAGGTCACGACCCCTATTCTTGCAGTTTCCCGAGGCAACCCGTTGGCAAAGCACCCTTCTTTGCGGCCCCTGAGCTAATCGCCCACACATAAGGGGGCGACAACGATACTCAAGCATCTGTCCCTTCGCAAGACCTAGCCGGCCAGCCGGTCGCTGAGTCCGAGACCCACTTTCCGGATTCGCTGGATCTCGTCCCTGAGTCGTGCCGCCTCCTCGAACTCCAGGTCCCGCGCATGCCTGAGCATGCGCTTTTCGAGCTTCAGCGCCTTCCGCAGGAGCTGCTCCGGCGTGAGGGACTCATAGGGCGTGGCATCCTCGGCAACCCGGCGACGGCCGCGGCCCGGCACCGGATAGGCGGCCTCCATGATATCGGCCACCTGCTTCACGATGGTCGCAGGCTTGATGCCGTGCTCTTCGTTGTGGGTGACCTGCCGGTCCCGGCGCCGATTGGTCTCGTCGATGGCTCTTTGCATGGAGCCCGTAACCGTATCCGCATATAAGAGTGCCGTACCGTTCAGGTTCCTTGCCGCACGACCGATCGTCTGGATCAGCGATCTTTCGGACCGCAGGAAGCCCTCTTTGTCTGCGTCCAGGATCGCCACCAGCGATACCTCGGGCATGTCAAGGCCCTCACGAAGCAAATTGATGCCGACCAGCACATCGAAGGCGCCAAGACGGAGGTCACGAATGATTTCCGTACGCTCGACCGTGCCGATGTCGGAATGCAGGTAACGCACTCTGACGCCATGTTCATCGAGGTAGTCGGTCAGATCCTCGGCCATTCTCTTGGTGAGCGTGGTGATCAGCACCCGCTCATCCACCGCCGCCCGGGAACGGATTTCGGACAGCACGTCATCGACCTGTGTCCTGGCCGGACGAACTTCGACCCCGGGATCGACGAGACCCGTCGGCCGCACCAGTTGCTCGACGACATTGCCGGACATTTCGAACTCGTAGTCGCCGGGTGTCGCCGATACATAGATGGTCTGCGGCGACAGTCGGTCGAACTCGTCATATCGGAGCGGACGGTTGTCCAGCGCCGAAGGGAGACGGAAACCATATTGGACCAGCGTCTCCTTCCTCGAGCGATCGCCCCGGTACATGCCGCCCAGCTGTGGCACGGTGACGTGACTCTCGTCGATGATCAGTAGCGCATTATCGGGCACATAATCGAACAGGCATGGCGGTGGCTCGCCCTCATCGCGGCCCGACAGGTAACGCGAGTAGTTCTCGATGCCGGCGCAGTAGCCGAGCTCTTGAATCATCTCTAAATCAAATAAAGTTCTCTGTTCAAGTCTTTGAGCTTCCAAAAGTTTTTCTTGCGTCCTGAGGACGCTCAGGCGCTCTGAGAGTTCGATTCTTATCTGATCTACGGCCGCCAGCAGCGTCTCGCGCGGCGTCACATAGTGGGTTTTCGGGAAAATCGTCAGCCTCGGCACCCGGCGAATGACCTCTCCGGTGAGCGGATCGAAATAGGACAACGACTCGATCTCGTCGTCGAACAGTTCGATGCGAACGGCGTCGCGCTCGGATTCGGCCGGAAAGATGTCGATAACGTCGCCGCGGACCCGATAGCTGCCCTGGGAAAAATCCAGCTCGTTGCGCTTGTACTGCATCTCGGCGAGGCGCCTTAAGATCTTCCTGTGATCGATGCGATCGCCGCGAACGAGATGCAACACCATCGCGAAGTAGGCCTCGGGATCACCCAGGCCGTAAATCGCCGAGACGGTCGCCACGATGATCGCGTCCGGGCGTTCCATCAGCGCCTTGGTCGCCGACAGCCTCATCTGCTCGATATGCTGGTTGATCGAGGCGTCCTTCTCTATATAAGTGTCGGAACTCGGAACGTAAGCCTCCGGCTGGTAGTAGTCGTAGTAGGAAACGAAATACTCCACGGCATTGCGCGGAAAATACTCGCGCATCTCGCCGTATAACTGCGCGGCCAGCGTCTTGTTCGGTGCGAGAATGATCGCTGGCCGCTGCACCGCCTCGATGACACTGGCCATCGTGAACGTCTTGCCCGAGCCGGTAACTCCCAGCAGTGTCTGCCGTGCGAGGCCGTCGTTCAGTCCTTCGACCAGTCCGGCGATGGCCGCCCCCTGGTCGCCTGCCGCATTGTATTTCGACACCAGCGACAGATGATCACGCTCATCCGGCAGAGACTTCTTGGGCAGCTTCGTTGATTCGCGTACCATGCCTTTTCGTTTCGGGAGACAAACGAGTGAGTCTATCAGTTTCGGAAAGGATGGGCCGCGTGATGCCCTCTGCGACCAGCGCCGTGCTCGGCCTGGCCGCAGAACTGCGCGAAGCGGGCCGCAACGTGATCAGCCTTGGCGCCGGCGAGCCCGATTTCGACACCCCCGACCACATCAAGGAGGCGGCAATCCGCGCGATCAGGGATGGGCAAACCAAATACACGGCAATCGACGGCACCAGCCAGATCAAGGCGGCCATTCAGCGGAAATTCGAGCGGGACAATGGCCTGAGTTACTCGCCCCGGCAGATCCTGGTCTCCTGTGGCGCCAAACACTCCTTATTCAATGCCTGTATGGCCATCCTGGGCCACGGCGACGAGGCGCTCGTCCCGGCGCCCTACTGGGTCTCCTATCCGGACATGGTACGCGTTGCCGAGGGTGTGCCGGTGACGCTCGAGACCGGCATCGAGAGCGGCTTCAAGGTGTCGCCGGAGCAGTTAGATAAAGCAATCACCGACAGAACCCGACTGATGTTCCTGAACAGCCCGTCCAACCCTACCGGCAGTTGTTACACCAAGACGGAACTTGAAGCCCTCGGCAAGGTAATCAAGCAGCACCCAAATATCGTCGTGCTGACCGACGACATCTACGAGCATATTCACTGGGCCGACGAACCCTTCTGCAGCATCGGCACCGCCTGCACCGATCTGATAGATCAGGTCGTCACGATCAACGGCGTATCCAAGTGCTATGCGATGACCGGCTGGCGCATCGGCTATGCAGGAGGCCCGCAAGCAATCATCAGGGCGATGAAGACCATCCAGAGCCAGGTAACCTCCAATCCGACAAGTATCTCGCAGGTCGCGGCTGCCGAAGCCCTGGACGGCGATCAGGCCTGCGTCAGGCAGATGGTCGCCGCCTATAAAGAGCGCAGCGACTACATCGTCGCGGCTCTGAACGAGATTCCCGGGTTTGAATGCCGCGAGGGCGAAGGCACCTTCTATGCGTTCCCCCGCGTCACAGGTGCCATTGAAGCCAAGGGGCTCAGAGACGATGCTGAGCTCGTCAAAATGATGCTCAATGAAGCCGACGTGGTCCTGGTGCCCGGCACCCCGTTCGGCGCCCCCGGCCACGTCCGCATATCGTTTGCCTGCACCATAGAGGAACTCAAGGAGGCGACACAAAGAATCAAAAAGGCGCTGCGATAGCGCGCAACAGGCTTACTTGACTTGGAATCAGGGCTGGCCCAGAATGCCGCCCCGCAACAGGTAGGCCAACATTCCCCGGTAGCTCAGTTGGTAGAGCGGTTGACTGTTAATCAATTGGTCCGTGGTTCGAGTCCGCGCCGGGGAGCCATCAATTTGAAAAGGCCTTCAAGCGAAGGCCTTTTTGTTTAATGCCACAAGTTGCCGGAGGACGTCCGCCTTCGGCCAAATTCCGTCAGAACCGGATACAGAGGCGATGCAAATCAATTACCTTCCAATAGCCTCTTTTTCTCAGCTTCGAACTCGGCGTCAGTAATTATTCCTCGATCTCGAAGATCATTAAGCGTTTCGAGGTCCTCGTAAACGTCGTTGCGCCCCTCAGTTGGACCCGCACTATCCGAGTCTGTAGACGAGTCCGTGCTGTTTTCGCTCTCGCCTTCTTTAGGTGGTACTGGAATGACAAAGCTCGCGGTGTACCGGCGGTGTTTGTCAGTAATGGCGTCGGTGATCCCTAAGTCTAAGAATACGGCACTTGCAACGATTTTAGCGCCCATCTCACTTTCGATTGATCCAACCGCTCTCCGACCATCTTTTGTTTCACATTGGTATTTCAATGCGTCATCTGATTTCCTGACCGAAATGGTGGCTGGTATCTCCGCTGTCCACGCCCCACGTTTGTTCGTTAGCTCGCATTCCCCAGCAGATCCGTCG
>JBHIDG010000297.1:0-4195 GCA_046760025.1 Woeseia sp.
CGGTGTTCAACCCGGCGGTGTTCAACCCGGCGGTGTTCAACCCGGCGGTGTTCAACCCGGCGGTGTTCAATCCGGCGGTGTTCAACCCGGCGGTGTTCAACCCGGCGGTGTTCAACCCGGCAGTGTTCAACATCTCCACCACGAACCCGGCGGTGTTCAATCCGGCGGTGTTCAACCCGGCGGTGTTCAACGGCACGATCGTCGAAACGGTGGAGACATCGGTGGTGATCGAGAACAACGGCAACGCCACCGCCGCGTACAGCCTGAATCTCGACCTTCAGAGTCCTCCGGCAGGCTTCCTGTTCCAGATCATGATCTACAAGACCTATCTCGTGCCCTCGGTGGAGGGCTGCACGCTCACCGAGACGGTCGAGCAGGAAGCGCTGGTGAGCGAATTGCAACCCGACGTGAACGGCAGTCTGCTCAACCCGGATTCCACCAGTTTCTTCGTCGCGCCAGGCGACAATGTCGTCGTGACCGTCAGAGTCGTGCCGGATCCTACCGCAGCCGTGCCGGGCAACACGTCGACGCTCGACACGCTGGCGGAGCTCGACCTTTCGCAGTCGGTCGTGCCGCAGGCGGTCGATACAACGGGGCTTGCCAGCGGTGAAACACAACCGGAGCCGGTCGTGATACTGGCGCCGTCGTTGCCGCCGCTCGTCATCGACACGACCGTGCTCCCCAACGGCTCGGTTGGCGCCCCATATTCGGCCACCCTGACCACGACCGGTGGCGGCGGCAGCCCGGTGATCTGGTCAGTCGTGCCCGGCACCGCTCTGCCGCCAGGCCTGTCGCTGACCGCCGCTGGACAGATCGTCGGTACGCCGACCACGCAAGGCGCTTTTGCCTTCGACGTACGGGCCAACGACGGCGACCAGCTCGCGGAGCAGTCGCTTAGTATCACGATTACGGCCGCCTCCGGCGTCCTGATCTCGCAGAACAGCTCGTTTGGCGTTGATACGATCACACTCGACACTGCCACCGGCCTCAAATGGCTGGACGTGACCCTGTCGATGCCCTACTCGTACGATCAGCTCCTGGTGCAGTTGCAGCCGGGTGGCGTTTTTGACGGATACCGCCTGGCCACGCAGGCGGAAGTGCTGACACTCTGGCAGAACGCCGGCATTAATACAGGGCCAGGGTTCCTGAACATATTTACCTCGCCGAATTTTCAGCCGGTTGTCGATCTGATGGCTTTCGTCGGCATAACGGGACTCAACACCGGAAACCTGGGCGGAGGCAATTTCTTCGACTTCACTGCCGGTCATATCGAGAGCGGACCTGGTGGCGGCGGAAATGTAAACGTCGCAACCATTAGTGCGGATCCCGCTCCGACGGTAACAGGGCGACCCGGGATCGGATTCGTGCCGAGCAATAACCCGAACACCCAGCACGGTGCCTGGCTGATCAGCAACTTGCCTGTCGCTTTGGTCAACGTCGCATTGACCACAACGACGCTGAACATCGGTGGACCGACCGTTGCCTATACCGCCAGTATCAACAATTCCACGGCCAGCACACTGTCGGGGGTGGTGTTACAAGCCTTTGTCGATCAGCCCGGCGCAAGCAGGGCCGCCGGCGGACTTCTGGTCCGGTGTGGTGCTGCTCTGGGTGATCTGGCACCGGGACCCTGTAACGAGAATTTTACAGTCATCGCGAGTAACGCCACGGCCGGCAGCGGGACTCTGATCCCGGGACCGGCGATCGCCAGGTTCGAGCTGCAAATGGGCGCCACGGTGCTCGACACATTCAGCGTGGCCGTAACGCTGGTGCCGTAGTTCGATTCGTTGCGCCGCCGATGGCGCAAGAAGAGCGAATGCCCTGGCAGCGCCTCGGAGGCGGACCCGGTCCTGCCGGGGCCTGCGGCTCGGCTCCAATCACATAGCCCTGCGCTTGGCGTGCGCAGGCGCCTCCGCTATCATGCCTCGCCTGATTCCGGCTCGGGGCCCAAGGCCTCACGATCATTATGCTTCAGGATATTCGAGACAAGTTATTGGGAAAGTTCGCAGTGGTCTTGATAGGGGTCATTGCCGTGTCTTTCGTTTTCTGGGGAGCCAGTACCCCGTTTATCGGTACGGGATTCGCTGCCAAGGTCAATGGCGTCGAGATTTCGCAGACAGACCTGGAGCAGGCCTATCGCAACCAACTCGCCCAGTATTCGGAGCAATTCGGTGACCTTCCCGAGAGTTTCAAGCGCCCGTTGCGAGAGCGCGTACTCGGCAGCCTCGTTCGCAATACCGTTGTCGACATCCATGTAGCGGAAGAAGGATTCCGCATCAGCGATGAGTTTGTCACGATGGCGATACAGCGCACGCCTGAGTTTCAGGTGGACGGCGTGTTTTCGAAGGACCGCTATTACGATCTACTGGCGGGCAACGGTCTGGCGCCGGCACAGTACGAAGCGAGGCAGAAGCGGGCAATGCGGCAAAACCAGTTGCAACGATCCATTGCCGCAACGGCGTTCGTTACGCCTGCAGAGTATCGCCGCTACCTGAACCTCGTTGGCGAGCAACGACGGATGTCGCTTGCAACGTTCGACCCGGCAGCCATCGCCGACGACATCGAGGTTACCGAGGATGAAATCGTAGCCTTCTACGACGATCGCCCGGGCGAATTTACGACGCCGGAATCCGCCGACGTCGAGTACATCGAGATCAAACGTGACGACCTCGCCCGGCGTGTCGAACTCTCGGAACATGCATTGCAGGAGTATTACGAGGACTCGAAGAACCGGTATCTGCAGGATGAACAGCGCCGCGCACGGCACATTCTCGTGCCATTCGGCGACGACGAGGATGCGGCGCTGCAACAGGCGCGGGCGCTGACGGCACGCGCGCGCGCGGGCGAGCCGTTCGAAGACCTCGCACGCCAGTATTCGAAAGACGGCGGCACGTCGGCCCAGGGCGGTGATCTCGGGCTGATCATGCAATCGCAGATGCCGGGCGAACTCGGTGACGCCATCTTTTCCATGTCCGAAGGCGACATCGAAGGCCCGGTCAGGACCGATTTCGGTTACCACGTCGTGCGCCTCGACGAGATTATCCAGCCCGGGCCGATGCCGCTGGCCGAGGTGCGGTCCGAGCTCGAGAACGAGTTGCGCGATCTCGAGGTCGATACGATATACCGGGAAGTGGAACGCGAGTTGTCCGATGCGCTGTTCGACGCAACCGAACTCGGGCCGATAGCCGAGGCGGTCGGCCTCGAAGTGAAGTCCGTCGACAAGTTTGCGCACACCGGCGGCGATCCATTCGGAACGAACCAGGCCGCTATCGATGCGATTTTTGACGATCGTGTGCTGAATGACGGTGAAATCTCCGAGATCGTGGAGCTCGATGCGAATCGATCCGCAGTTTTCCAGGTATCCAATCACTATGAAGCAGCGCGTCAATCGATCGATGAAGTACGGGAGCTGATCGTCGGCGCGCTCCGGTCCGAGAAGGCACGCAACATCGTCAGCGGCAAGGTCAACGAGCTGCTGGCGGCGATCGCGGGCGGCGCGGATTTCAATGAAGCGGCATCCGGGACGGAAGCGCAGGTGACGGGTCCGATGCTCGTCACGCGCGATGCGGAGAGCCCCGCCCAGGAGATACTCGCCGAGGTGTTCAACGCCGGCAAGCCGTCACCGGGTGGCCCGACCACGGGTACGGCGGTCACACGGTCGGGCGTATACGCCGTATACAGCGTGAGCGAGGTGATTATGGGCCGGCCCGAGTCGATTCCGCTGGCCGAGCGCGATGCCGCCAAGACTGCGCTGACCCAGCAATCCGGTATCGAGGACTACAACGCGCTGGTATCGCAACTCGAGCAGAATGCGGACGTCGTGATCAATGATGACGCGCTGACGGAACAGGAGTACTTCTAGAAGCCGTCTCGGAAATCCCCATGAGCAGCGTTTTTCACGCATTGCTGCGGATACGCGGCGAGCGCCGCTTCGCGGCCATGCGGGATTTCAAAACAAGTTCAGGTTTTTTGATTCGAATCGCCTGATCGTCCAGAATTGGACCAATCAATTGCCGGGCGGCCGGCAACAATGAACGCATAACACGGTCGCTCCCGGGGGACGCCGCATGAAAAAGCTCGCGCTGCACTGGAAGATCATCATCGGCATGCTCTTGGGTGTGTTGTTCGGCATCATCGCGGCGACCAACGAATGGGGCCAGTTCACCCAGCACTGGATTGCGCCGTTCGGCACGAT
>JBHIDG010000298.1:0-4188 GCA_046760025.1 Woeseia sp.
GTAACTTCGCGAACCGAGAGTGCCGCGCCACCTCTGGCATCGCCGTCGGCTTTGGTAAGAATGATGCCGGTCAGCGGCAGACGGTCGTCGAAAATACGGGCGGCGTTGACAGCATCCTGGCCAGCCATGCTATCAAGGATGTAAAGCGTCTCGTATGCGTTCGACTTCTCATGTACGTTGATGATCTCTGTCATCATCGCGTCATCGATATGCAACCGGCCAGCGGTATCGACAATCAATACGTCGGCATGCGCCCGGCGGGCTTCATCCAGGGCACGCGTCATGATCGTTTCCGGGCTCTCACCGCCGGTACTCGCGCAGTGCATTGCGCCGATCTCCCCGGCGAGCGTTTGCAGCTGCAGTATGGCGGCAGGCCGATGAATGTCCACGCTGACGAGCATTACGCGTTTCCTGCCTGATTCGATCAACTGCTTTGCGAGCTTGGCAGCGGTCGTCGTCTTTCCCGATCCCTGCAGGCCGACGAGCATGATCACAACTGGCGGCTGTGTCCTGAGATTCAGCGGTTGGTGGTCCGTTCCCAGCAGTCGAACCAGTTCGCCGTAAATGATTCTTACGAGCGCCTGCCCTGGCGTCAGGCTCTTGCCGATCTCTTCGCCGAGAGCCCGCTCCCTTATGCGTTCGATGAACGACTTGACGACCGGGAGCGCAACGTCGGCTTCCAGCAGCGCGAGCCGAACCTGCCGTAGCGTGTCCCTCATATTGGACTCACTCAGACGGCCCTTGCCGGCCAGCTGCCGTGCCACCCCGGTTAGGCGAGCGGAGAGATTATCGAACATCGCGCAAGTGTATCGCGATACGTGTGAGGGCGACTAAACCGTGATGACGGTTCCTCGTGACAGCATCCGGATATTCTTGTCGGGCAGCGCAGCGATTACCTGGCCGAGAATCCGTTGTTCCTCGCCTGGCTTCATACCGGTCAGCCAGATGTCGGGGTCGGAGTTCAGGCGGGCAAGGTCCTGTGACATCGTGTTCGGGCAATAGTGTCCGGCCTCGGTTGCCAGGTCCTCCTGTTCATCGGGAAAGGAAACCTCGATGACCAGTACCTTGAGATCCTCACATGCGTTGAGCACGGGCCAGAGTGTTTCGTTGGTCTTGGTATCGCCGCTCACTGCAAATACGCCGCCGGCATTCTCCACCGTGTAGCCGAGTGACGGCACGCTGTGCAACACGTCGACGGCATGAAAGTCCCGATTCCTGATCGAAACGGTATCACCGGGATTGCAGGTAGCGAATCGAAGCATCGGATTCTTGTCACATGGTAATTTCGAAAAATCCGGCCAGATAACATCATTGAACAGGTGCGACTTGATCGCGTCCAGAGTTTCCGAACGGGCATATACGGTGACCGGCTCGGAAAAATCCTCTTCGAATATACTGTCCACCAGCATCGGTAGACCGGCAATGTGATCCAGATGCGCATGCGTCAGAAAAACGTGGCGAATCGTTTTGAGATCCTCTAATTCCAGATCGCCGATCCCCGTGCCGGCATCGAGCAACACATCTTCGTCGATGAGCATTGCGGAGGTGCGCGACCCTGCACCTATTCCACCACTACAGCCCAATATTCTAATACGCATAACGCCTTATCCTGCGTAACACCGGCAAAGGGGCTACGACCTTTGGGTTTTACAGCAGGGTTCTAATGAACTACACCATGTGGGATCATTTACTCGAAAGAAACTAGGGCATAGCCATCCGCGATTCTGTGTTTCAAATCACAATTCCTTTCTTGTACATAATTGCCGGTGTCGCAATTGCGGCGACCAGGCTGCCCCGGTTCTCGGAGCGGTCCAAAGCCTTGCAGATCATAGCTTTCTCGGTCGGGCTCGCCGGCTTGATCTGGCATGGCCGGGCGCTCGTCGATCTGATTGTCCTGCCCGACGGTATCGCCCTGTCCTTGAGCAGTACGGCCTCATTCATCGGATTGCAGCTCGCTTTGATTGCAGTTTTCGGTGCCATCGAGCCAACTTTGCGGGGCCTGGCCGGTGGTCTGTTCCTGCTGGGCGCGGGTGCTGCCGCGGCAACCGGCCTGCAGGTCCCGGCGGGGGCCGGACAGACACTGGCCTGGCAGATGCAGGTGCATATAGTGGTCTCGTTGTTTGCCTACGGCCTGTTGACGGTCGGCGCGATCGTTGCCGTCTACTCGCTGATACAGGACCGTCGACTTCATGCAGGACGTCTGTCGACCGTCAACCGGCTGTTCGCTCCGCTGGAGACTACCGAGAAACTGCTGTACGGCATCGCAGGCGCCGGATTCTCCGCACTGTTGCTAGCCGTCCTGTCGGGATTCGTGTTTGTCGATGATCTATTTGCCCAGCACCTGGTTCATAAGACTTTCCTGTCTATCCTCGCGTTGGTACTGTTCGGCGTCCTGCTCGGGGGGCGCCAGTTCGCAGGCTGGCGGGGTCGACGCGCCGTGTATTTATACCTGTGGGGATTCGCAATCCTGTGTCTCGCCTACTTCGGCAGCCGCTATATTCTCGAGCAGGTCCTCGGCCGGTCCTGGGGCTAGCCCCTGATCCATTTCCTTGACAGGGCTGGACTGTCCTGATGAACTGAGGCCGTGCTGTTCAATCACGAGGTGCTCATTCTTTGAGCGATGACGTTCCGCTAGCCGCCCTGATCGGCGTGCTCGTTGCCTTACTACTCCTTTCCGCGTTTTTCTCCGGCTCGGAAACAGCATTGATGAGCCTGAACCGGTACCAGCTGAGGCATAAGGCCAGAGCCGGTCACCGCGGCGCCAGGTTGGCGGAGAATCTCCTGCTGCGTCCAGACCGACTGATCGGGCTTATTCTGCTCGGCAACAACCTCGTCAATTTTTCTGCCGCATCACTCGTCGCACTAATCGCATTCAAGCTCGGCGGTCAGCCTGCGGTCGCGCTGGGCACGCTGATCCTGACGCTGGTCGTTTTAATATTTGCCGAGGCGGCGCCGAAGACGCTCGGGGCGGTGCATCCGGAACGCGTTGCCTTTCCCGCCGCAATGATCTACTACCCGCTGCTGAAGATCACTTATCCGATCGTTTGGCTGACCAACATGGCATCGAACGCCGTCCTTTACCTGTTCGGCGTCCGTGAAGGCGACGTACAATCACACGCACTGACACGGGAAGAGTTGCGCACGGTTGTGTTCGAGGCGACCGCAAGAATTTCACGACAGTACCGAAGCATGCTCATCAGTATTCTCGATCTGGAGAAAGTGACGGTCGACGATGTCATGGTGCCGCACAATGAAATTGTCGGCATCGATCTCGATGACAGCAACCAAAAAATTATGTCTGTCATCCGAAGGAGCGATTTCACGCGCCTGCCGGTCTTTCGGGATAACATCGACAACGCAGTGGGAATACTGCATCTGCGGCGCCTCGCAAACATTGCCAATGCAGAGGATTTCGACAAGGGCTCGCTCGAACGACTGGTCGACGAGCCATACTACGTGCCGGAAGGTACACCGCTCAGTACACAGCTCGTGCAATTTCAGAAAGCGCGAAAGAGAATTGCGTTTGTCGTTGACGAATACGGCGACATTCAGGGAATCGTGACGCTGGAAGATATTCTCGAAGAGATTGTCGGCGAGTTCACCACCGATCCATCGGCTGGGGCCGAGGACATCGTCAGGGAAAGCAGCAACACCTTTCTCGTCGATGGTACCGCCAACATTCGTGAGATGAACCGGGCCATGGACTGGGCACTGCCGACAGACGGGCCGAAGACCTTGAACGGTTTGATCGTCGAGTATCTGGAGACGATTCCGGAGCCGGGCACGGGATTGAAGATTGAGGGCTATCCGATCGAGATCGTCGAGACCAGGGAAAATCGGGTCAAGACAGCGCGAATCTATCCGCGCACGGATCTGCCGGAGGCCGCGACGGACTAGGCGCCACCGAAGGCAGCGTCGAGCGCCTCGGTGAGCCTGCCAACCCCCATGACGTCAATGCCGTGAGGAATCTTTCTGGGCAGGTTCGTCTTCGGAACGATCGCGACCGAGAAGCCCTGCTTGGCCGCCTCGGTTAATCGCTCGGTACCGAAACGTACCGGTCGAACTTCGCCGGCGAGACCGATTTCGCCAAAGCCGACGAGTCCCGTTCGGCAGGGCCGATCGTGCAGACTCGATACGATCGCCAGCAGGGTCGGCATGATCAGCTTGCTCGCCCGCTCGATCCCCGCG
>JBHIDG010000299.1:0-4175 GCA_046760025.1 Woeseia sp.
TTCCTGACTTCGACAAAACCGGCCTCCGTCATCGCGAACACTCCCAGCTCACTGCTCGCGCCGAAACGGTTTTTCACCGCGCGCACGATACTGTAACGGCTGGTCGGGTCATTCTCGAAATACAGAACCGTATCGACCATGTGCTCGACGACCCGCGGTCCGGCGATGGCCCCCTCTTTAGTCACATGACCGATGAGAAATACGGCTATCTCGCGTTGCTTCGCAAACTGGACCAGCCGGCCGACACACTCCCGAAGCTGGGCAACCGATCCTGCCGCCGATGGCAGGTCCGTGGTCGCCATGGTTTGAATCGAATCGATAATCAACACCCCTGCCCCACAGGCGACGGCCTGATCGATGATGTTGTCGAGTGAGGTGTCCGCCAGAAGACTCAGCCCGGGGCTGTCTAATCCCAGGCGTCGCGATCGCTGCGCGACCTGCCGGAGCGACTCCTCGCCCGTTGCATAAAGGACCCTCAGCGACTTCTGCAGCCTGGCCGCAACCTGTTGCAGCAGAGTCGATTTGCCGACGCCGGGGTCGCCCCCCAGCAAGACCACGGACCCGGGCACGAGCCCGCCGCCGAGCACCCGGTCGAATTCTGCGAAGCCGCACGCGTGGCGGACGCCGGCATCTTTGCTCACGGAGCCCAGCCGGGATGGCGCCGGGCCTTCCGGACGATCCCCCTGGGCCAGCGAAACCGTGGTCTGCGCGAGCGTGTTCCAGGCGGCACACTCGGGGCATTGCCCCTGCCATTTGACGCTGTGGGCGCCACAGTCGGTGCAGACATACGCCGTTTTCGGTCTTGCCATACGGGACAATCCTGCTGGATCCGGCCGGAAATGCCACCTATCCGGTAGCGGAATCCCAATCATAGCACCGCTTTCAGGGACCCTACGCCGGAAAAAGTGCCAACCCTATCTCATTAAAAGTCCTTGCTATTTTCTATACTTTTCGCGTTATGTAGAGAGCCCGTATTGGACGAACAAAGAAAAGAATACCGGGACCGGCTGGTCGCGCTCACATTCGTCAGCGTGTTGCTGGTGCTCATCTATGGTCCGGCAGCGCCCTGGTTCGTGGCGGCCGACCGATTCCTGTACGACCGCATGGCGGGGCACGTCAATAACGAAGCGCTGGACAACGGCCTGATCGTCAGCATAAGCGCGGGCAAGATGGGCTCGGATGAGATCTCCGACCAATACGGAAGACTCATTCAGATCTTTAAAAATCAAGGAGTTAAGAGAATAATCCTCCCCAGCCCCCCCGACATCGCCCTGTCCGGCGAGTTGCCCGGCTGGGCGGCAACCTTGTCCAGCGGGGTGCCGGTCTACGTGCCCAAGCACCACCGCCTGGCGGACATCGCCACCAAGAGCGGGTTTTTCAGCATCACGACCGACAGCGACGGGGTCTTCCGGCGATCCGGGCTGTGGAAATTCGAAGCCGGGGTGATGTCGCCTTCCCTGCCGCTCGCGGTAGCTCTGGATAATCCGGATGCAGGCACGGATCCGCGGATTTCCGGTGCCGACGACGCGATCTATCTCTCGAATTACCAGCCTTTGCCAAGATTGACGGCCAGGGATGTGCTGGCCGGGGGAATCAGCAGCGGGGAATATGCCGGTGCTACGGTGCTGATCGACGCATCGCCGCCAATCGTCGCCGCAGCGGCGATATTGCCGTCCGGTCAATTTGTCACTCATTCGGAAATCACGGCAGCGCTGCTCGCCAACATCGAGCAGAGCCGCTCGGTCATTGCTCCGTCCTGGGTTGCCGCGATGGAATGGCTGGCGCCGGCCCTGCTGGCCATCGTCGCCGTGCTGTTCCTGCCCGGGCGTTCTCGCCGGGACATCGTCACGATGACGGCAATCACCGTCGTCGGCCTCGTATTGATCGAGGCGCTGTTGCTTGCCGTGTTGCGTGTCCGGCTCGACCTCGGCCGGCCAATCTTCATATTCCTGGGCGTTGCCATCTTAAGCTGGTGGCTCGCCGGCGCCGTCAAGAAGGCCTCGGTCCATGCCTTCAAACGCGGAATGGATTTTCTGGCTGCAGGCAGACTCGAGCCCGCATTCGCGGAGTTTCGCCGCTGCGAACCGGACGACTCCCTGGCCACGGTATTGTACAAACTGTCGCTCGCATTCGAGCAACAGGCTAAGCCGGAGCGTGCCGAGGCCGTGCTCGAATGGATGAAACGGACACACGGGCCGAGCGGCAATAGTTCACTGTCCATGCGTGGCAACAACAGTACGCCACAGCGTCTCGGCCGTTACGTCATCGAACGGAAGCTCGGCAAGGGCGCGATGGGCGCGGTCTATCTTGCCAAGGACCCGAGAATCAACCGTCCGGTTGCCCTCAAGGTGATCCCGATCGAGAAGGAGTTCGAAGACGAGGAGCTGGAGGAGGCCCGCCTGAGGTTCTTCAGGGAGGCGGAGTCTGCCGGCCGCCTGACCCACCCGAACATCATCACCGTGTACGACGCCGGCGAGGACAAGCACCTGGCCTACATCGCCATGGAGTACCTGCAGGGCGTTGCCATGACCAAGTACACCGATCCAAAGAATCTGCTGGCCCCGAGGAAGGCGCTGGAGCTGTGTGCAAGGACCGCCGACGCGCTGGATTATGCACATAACCAGGGCGTGATTCATCGCGATATCAAGCCGGCGAACCTGCTCTACAACCTGCGGGACGACTCGCTGAAGATCAGCGACTTCGGCGTCGCGAGATTGACTGATAACACCCGTACGAAGACCGGCATCGTGCTCGGCACTCCGATGTACATGTCCCCTGAGCAACTCAATGCCGATGACCTCACGGGTCACTCGGACATATTTTCGCTTGGTGTTACTCTATATGAGCTATTGACGGGCGAGGTGCCTTTCCGGGCGACGAATATCGCAGTGCTCATGACCAAGATCACATCCGAGGAACCTGCGTCGGTCTCGAACCGCAGGGCCGGTATTCCGCCCAGCGCGGATTCGGTTCTGGCCAAGGCACTCGCCAAGCGACCTCAAAACCGTTTCGCTTCCGGCGGCGAAATGGCCATCGCGTTACGGAATTGCGCGAGATATGCATCTTCCTGATCGGCCCGTCAGAACGAACATGAACCTGCGTGGAAAAATAAAATTCGCTGAAATCACCGATACCGGCAAGGTTCGGGAGCACAACGAGGACGCGATCGGCTCGGACGCCGACATCGGCCTGATGGTGCTTGCAGACGGCATGGGCGGCTACAACGCAGGCGAAGTGGCCAGCGGCATCGCCGTTCAGACGATCACGGAGCTCGCGAGTGAAGGCGCAGACCGGGAAGAGCGCAATGAGGTGGACCCGAGCACGGGCCTGATGCGGCAGAGTATCGTGCTCCGGGACGCCGTCACCAGGGCCAACAAAATCATTTTCCAGACTGCGCAGAGCCAGACGCACTGTGAAGGCATGGGTACGACACTGGTCGCCGCCATGTTTTACGACAACAAGGTGTCCCTGGCCCATGTCGGCGACTCGCGGGCATACCGGCTGCGTGGCGAAAAATTCGAACAGCTGACGATGGACCACTCACTGCTGCAGGAACTGGTCGACCGGGGCTTTTATTCCGAGGAAGAGGCGCAGCGCTCGACCAATCGTAACTACGTAACGCGTGCGCTGGGCGTCGAACCTACCGTCGAGGTCGAGGTGCAGGAGTTTGATGTATTGCCCGAAGATGTTTTCCTGCTTTGCTCGGACGGTTTGCCGGACATGGTCGAAGATGAGGATATTCACTTAACTATCAGCACGTTTAATGCTAGCCTTGATGTGGTTGGTCAACAGCTGGTCAAATTAACCAACGATCATGGGGGGCGTGACAACGTGTCCGTAATGCTGGCTCAGGTGCTCGATTCGTTCACGGCGCACCGGGGTCTGCTGGCCCGAATTACACGTATGTTTCGCTCATAAGACATGCAGGTCGTCAGACTGGCGCCCAGCGGATATCGACTAGAGAGAACAGCAGAATAGCGTATGGCACGTTTGATTCTTAGCTTGGACAGTCAGGTTCTGGCCGAATACAACATGTCCAAAGAGCGGTACACCATTGGACGCCTCCCGGATAACGACGTTCGTATCGACAACCCGGCGGTCAGCGGCCACCACTCCCTGATTATCAATATCCTCAACGATTCATTCCTCGAGGACCTGAACAGCACCAATGGCAC
>JBHIDG010000300.1:0-4171 GCA_046760025.1 Woeseia sp.
TCACGATGCCTTGATAGATCGGCGCGGCGGCACCAATCAACTCTAATGATTCGATCTCGGCTTCGTGACTTAGGTTCCCGTATTCCAGACCGAGTTCGACGGTGTCGGACGAACAGGCCTGAGCAAGCCAGCCACCGAGCCGGTCTAGGAGCATTTGCTCGGCCTGTGCCGTGTGCAGCGGGTCGAATCGGGACTGCTTCACGAATGCTTCCGCGACCACGCTTATCCATGCATCGTACAGATCATAAATTCCGCCCAATTCCAGGATCTCGAAACGATCGATTTGAGTTCGCCCGGGTTGCGCGAGTCGCGTCAGGCTCGTCGAATGCAGGCTAATATCGATATGGACCGGCACGGCATTCCTGTATTCCCGGCGAGTCGCCGCGACGGCCGAATCGACCATGGCGATGACAGGCACTCGTATTCCCGACGTAATACCGAGCAGCAAACCCAGATTGTCAGTACTCATATACGGCGGCACGGCAATGACCAGGCCGTCGTGCCTGCCAGCCAGTGAGCCCCACATGTGCTCGAGCTGGCGGCTCGCCAGGTCGGCGGCGCTCAGGTGTCGAAACCGCTGATCCGAGAGCGGCGTCGTTACGAGGTTGGCCCAGAAATGGTGCTGAATTCTTCGTGGCTTCACCCGGGCAACCGCGTACGCCTCGTTGCCTGTCGTCAGTGCGTCGTCTTCCAACAGTGCGAAACCGGGTTCGCGATACAGGATCCGCTCCGAGTCGAGTACCGTGATTCCGGCGTCGTTTATGTGTGCGGCGACAACACTCAAGTTCTAAATCCTGGCGGGCTCAGTCCGACTTCATATGCCTAATCAACTTGAGGTCACAATAGTTTTCGCTGTCAAAAACCAGACGCTCCTGAAACAGTTGTAGCTGATGCACGAGAAACATCAGGAAGATACTGATCAACAGCGCAATGAATGTTGAGTTGAAGGCAACGCCGAGACTCAGGGTCACACCGGCGATGTCACCCGTCACGGCCTTGTCGGCCTGCGCGAGCGCCTCACCGATGCCCCTGACCGTTCCGATGAATCCGATTGAGGGAATTGCCCAGGAAATGTATCGGATCATCGACAGTTCCGACTCGAGCCTCTCTGCCTCGGATTCACAAATAGTGTGGGTGCTGCTCGAGACGTCCTGGATGTTCCTTGTCGAACTAAAACGTTGCAACGCGTTGAGCAGGGCGCGCGGCAGCAACATCTGTTGATTCTCCTCGGGCAGTGCCTGCACCTGGCGCGCAAACTCTCGCGTATCCTCCGGCAATATTCGCATCCCTTCGGCAACGGGGACAAGGTCGACCTCGAGTAGCCTTCGTTCCTTGACGAGTCGGAACGTCTTGAAACCCATGATGGCCAATGCCCAGAACATCAGGATAAAACAGGACTCCTGCTCCAGATCCTTGATCAGTACCCATACACGTCGTTCGCGGACATAGTCGGGATTTGCCGCCGCAGCCAGGTTTTGTTCCTCGATAATCTGTGCGGCGTTCGGGCGAACAATCGATACATAAAACGCATGCACGACAATGATCGCAATGATCAGTGCAAAGAGCTGATAAACAAACTCGATCGGAATGTTTTTTCTCTTCATAAAGCAAAACTCATAAAGGGGCGATAGCTTCCAATCAGATATCGACGGGAAAGGGCAGGTTCTGGTCAGCAGTCACATCCTGGCTCGGCACGAAGTCGTCTTCGTCTTCCTCCCCGTATCCCTGTTCGTCGAGATCCGAGTCGTCCTGTTCCCCGGCTGCCTGCGTTTCCTCGCTCGCCTCGACCGTTGTATCGTCAGGATCCTCGGATTCCTGTGACCAGGAAAGCGATGCCAAGAATATTGCCAGCAGCAATGTCGATATGTGCTTCATCATGTGTTTGACAATTCTAATCGAATATTGCTCGTCCGGTTTACTCGACCAATGTCGAGTAAACCCTCACTCGACATTCCTGGCGATGCGGAAGCCGAGGTCCGTGCGCGGCGCCCTGCCGAAATCCCGGTAGCTCATGCGCAGCTCCATGATGCCTGCATGTCGCCAGCTGGAGCCACGAATAACGTGATGCGTACCACGGTCGGGGCCGACAGGATCGACGACGGGTTCAGTCCGGCCCGGTGTGGGTACCGAATAAAAGTCGTTGACCCACTCGGCTACGTTTCCGGCACCGTCGTGGATCCCGAGCGCGTTTGCCGGAAATGTGCCGACAGGCGCCGTCGACGCATATCCGTCATCGTAACCTGGCAGGATCGTCGGCACGAGTCCGGCGGCTGACTTGTCCGCATAGTTGCCGGCGTCGCCTTTCGGCGGCAGCTTGTTTCCCCAGGCGAACCGGGACGCCTTGCCGCTGCCCTGATATCGAATCGCCCATGCCCACTCCGCCTCGGTCGGCAACCGGTAACCGTTCGGCGTGGGACGGATCGACACCCATTCGTCGAACTTGAGTTCGTACGCCGGGGCCAGGCCCTCCTTGGCGCTCAGCCAGTTGCAATATTCGACTGCGTCCGCCCAGGTCAGATTTGCGGCCGGATTGTTGTCACCGGCGAGGGACGCGTGTACGTCGCCGCCGGAATCATGCCCTTTTCTGAATCTGGCGAATTCCTTGTTGGTCACTTCCTTGGCGCCGATGAAAAACGGCCTGGTCAGAGACACCGGTACGAGTACTTCATTGGCGCGCCTGCCCTGCTCGCTGCGCGAGGCGCCCATGACGAAGCTGCCGGGCTCGACGCGCCTCAACACCTGGCCCTCCGAAGTCGTGACCGTCAACGCGACCGCTGCCTGACGGATTTCCTCTTCGGAGCGTAGTCGCACCTGAACTGTCTGCGGATAACCCGGGCGCGGCGTAATGCCGCGGCTGAATGATTCATAGCCTCTGCGGCGGACTTCGAGCCGATGCGGCGCGGAACTCAGATTCAGCGTCACGTTTCCGGTACCCCGCGCACGCCCGTCAACATAGACTGTGGCATCGGAGGGAATTGCGCGTATCGTCACCCTGCCCGTGCGCGCCGTCAGGTCAACGGTCATCTCCTCACCGGCCGCGGCGACGAGACGGATTTTTCGTGTCGCCGACCCATATCCGGCTTTGGTCATGCCGATTTCGTAATTGATATCCGGCGACAGCGACAGATTGACCGGTGATTGTCCACGGTATCTGCCATTGACCGTAACATTGGCGCCGCGGGGAATGGTATTCACGAGCAGACGTGCGTTGGCGGGCTCGAGCTTGATGGCGGGGACGACCTGATCGACGTTTGGCTCTGCGGTGACCGTGCCATCCCATGCCTTGTATCCGTCGAGGATAATGCTCAGATCATGCGCGCCTTCGAGCAACTGCAGGCGTATCGGGGTCAGTCCGAGCCTTTGCTCGCCCTGATAAACGGTGGCGCCGGACGGTTGACTCGACATTTCGACGTTTGCCCAGCGAGGAACGAGCTGAACCTGTATCTGCTCGTAGCGGCCGAGACCCGGAATTTCCAAAGAATCGGCAAACGGCAGAAAACGCTCGGCGCTGATCGCGACCGAATGCGTGCCTGGCTGAAGTTCCACCGGACCGTACGGTGCCTGCCCGACGATACCTTCATCGATCGTGACAATGGCGTCGACGGCCGGATCGGTGGTGACCGTCAGGTGGCCCGGCAGTTTCCGAAGAACCAGTTCGAAGTTCTGGCTCTGCTGAGAGCCAACCGTCAGGCTCTGGCTGAGCTCGTAATAGCCGTCTTTTTTGACATGTACGGTATATGCCCCGCTGCGCAGAAGAAAACGATCGCCGAGGGGAAGCCGAAACCAGCCACCGCTGATATCGAATTCATCGGGCGCAGTCGGATCCACGACAAACTGAACGGATTTTGCACTGAACAGCAGATAGGACGCGATTACGAGAATTGTCAGCAAGCCGCCGACGATCGCCTGCCACTGACGCTTTCTCGACTCGATTTTCCGGGCAGCAACCTCGGACGCACGTTTGAAGGCCGTGGGTGCAATCGCCTCGTCTTCGGGCTCGCCTGCCGCATCGTCGAGCTCCGGCGGTTTCGTGACGTAGGCGCTGTCTTCGAGCTGGATCTGAAGCCGAAGGGCGCCGCCCTGCTCCCCGATCTCGATCCGGCTGCCAAAGAACTCCAATCGGTCGCCGGAAGCCAGCCGCCTGCTTGTCTTTAGCGGCGAACCGTTTATC
>JBHIDG010000301.1:0-4146 GCA_046760025.1 Woeseia sp.
GGGCTCGTCCCAGGTGTATGTAAACCAGTTGAAATAACGGACTTCGTAAGGACAGTAGACGGCGCAGGTCCGGGTGCCGATGCAGCGGTTATAAATTTGCGTATTCAGTCCGTCCTGATTGTGATAGGTCGCGAATACGGGACACGCAGTCTCGCACGGAGCATCGTCGCACTGTTGGCAGAGCATCGGGATGAAACCCATTTTGATGTCGGGGTACTCGCCTTCCCAATAACGTTCTATGCGAATCCACTTGATCTCGCGATTCTGCGAATAGCGTCTTTCGCCGACGATCGGAAGATTGTTTTCGGCCTGGCAGGCGACCACGCAAGCCTCGCAACCAGTGCAGCGATCCAGATCGATCGTCATCGTCCAGTGGTAGTCGAATTCGTCGTAGTAACCCGGTTTGCGGTACTCCCTGAGTTTTTCAACGAATGTGCTCATCGAGGCTCCGGTCTATGCATGATCATCTTTGGGCCCGAGTATCTGCCGGCCAAGTGCTCGGGTTACACCATCGGTTCTGATAATCGGCAGCTTCTCGCCGGTCTTTTCGAGTTTCGCCCGCGTGGCCGCCCATGCAAGTCCGCCTGACTGATCGTCCATTTGTGTTACGACCACGTGAATCGGATTGACTCCCCGGCCGGTCGCATACCGACCATAAGCCGTATGGCCCTGACCGATGGGCATTGCGACCACACCGGGCCTGATCGCGGGATAAATGATGGCCGGGGCACGCAGTGAACCGGCGGGAGTCCCGACTTCAACGACGTCCCCGTCTTCGACGCCCAGTTCATTTGCTGTCGTCGGGTTGAGTTCCACCCAGGATCCGTACACGACACTGGTCATCTGATCGGGCAGTTCCTGCAGCCACGGCAGATTGGCGCCCCTGCCATCGAAAAACGTGGCCGTCAGAAACGGGTGCAGAACGAGCGGATAGTCGTTCTCATCGCCCGCGAATTCGGATGCCGGATCGTTGATTGCAGCAATCGTCGGCCGGCTCGATGATGACAGTTGCTCACCGACCGCCACACCCGGTTGCCCCCACACGCCGGCCTCGAGCGCCGCTTCCCAGAAATCCTCGAAGTCCCGGTCGGTCCCGCCACGTTGGTCGTATTCCTCTCGCCACCGCTCCTTGACGAACTCTTCCGTCGATCTCCAGCTCATCCGCATGGGCAGCTCGCCACCGATCTGGCGCGCCAGGGACAGTATGATATCGCCGACGGGAAGCGTATCGTATAGTGTGGTCACGGCCGGCTGCGAGATCGACGCTACCGGGAATCCCACGCCCGGATCCGGAACGTCATCCCCCCAGGACTCGAGATACGTGCTGGCTGGCAGGATCAGATCCGCCATCCCCGTCGTCTCGTCGTGAAAACTCGACAAGGCGACGATCAGGGGAACGCTCTCCAGGGCCTTCCCGAAGTCGACAGTTGCCGGCAGAGCGAACACCGGATTGCTGTCGTGCACGAGCAACACTTCGACGTCGCCCGCACGCATCGCCGCGGCCAGGTCCAGCATGTCTCCATGGCTTGCCGGGTGTGCGACAGCCGTGGAAGAAAAGGGCTCCGACGAATTGAAAATGACGCCACCGGGCTGGTTCAGGTTGTCTGTGAGGAGATTCAGTGCATTAACCGCCACGACGCTCGCGACCGCACTGGTCGCCGCCGTCACGGCACCCCCAACGAGGGCAAGACCGCGCCTGCCGGCACCGAACTCACGGGCAAGCCTGCCGATCGTGTCTTCGCTTATGTCTGTCGCGTCAGCGACCTGCGACGGCGAATACTCGGCGAGCGCCCTGGCCCAGTCGTCCCTGTCGTTTCCCGTGTAATGGCCGTCGCCGACGATCGCGTTGGCGATTCCGAGCGCGAGCAGCCCTTCGGTGCCCGGACGGGCCGCGATCCATTCATCGGCGCTGGCGCCGGTCAATGACATGCGTGGCTCGACCTGTACCGTCTTGCCGCGTCGGCCGGCTCTCCCGTGACGCAGGTTCCCGTAGGCAAGGCTGTGATGCACCGGTGATATCCAGGTGCCGAGATAGTCGGCGCCGAAGGAGAGGACGAGGTCGGCGTTTTCGATGTCGTAGTACGGCAGACGGTCGGTGCCAAAACATATCCTGTTGGCCGCGCTCAGGGCCCCCGGATAAGTGAAGTCGTACTGCAGGTAATGCTCGGATCCCAGCAGCTCCATGAATTGCGCGAACAGGTCGTGCAGGTGTCCCCTGATCCTGCCACTGAGAAGTCTGACCCGGCTGGAATCATCCTCGATCTTGAGCCTGCCGATCCGGCTACCGACCGTCGTCAGCGCTTCATCCCAGCTGATCGCTTCGAAATTTCCCGAGCCGCGTTGGCCGGTATTCTTCAAAGGCGTCTTGATGCGGTCCGGGTTGTAGAGAGCATTCAGACCCGCATGCCCCCGCGCGCAGATCCGGCCCTGACTGACCGGATGCACCGGGTTGCCTTCGATGATCTTTGCCCTGCCCTCGCGGGTGCGCACGGAGACCCCGCATCCTGCCGAACATTGATTGCATACGGTGTTGTACCAGGTCGCGATCCCCGGCGAGTAATCCTCCGGGGGAACGACCTGCGGCACGAGTAGCTCGACATTGCGCTCGACGCTCTCGCCATAGAGCACGCCGCCGACGGCACCGATGCCTCCGGCCCCGATGTACTGCAGCAGGTCTCTACGGCTGATCTTTGTCATTCAGGTCCCTCCGCCGACGGCTACTTGTGGCAGGTCCAGCAATCGCGGCCATGCTCCACATCTCTCACCGTGTGGCAATCAACGCACCAGGGCATCCTCATGGTCGCTACGCGGGTGACACGGTCCATTGTCTCGACGGGACCGTGGCACTCCTGACATTCAACGCCCGCCCGGACATGCCGCTTGTGTGTGAAGTGAACAAAATCTGGTACGTCGTGCACCTTGATCCACGGTATGGGCTCACGATTCTCCCAGTACGCTGCAAGCTTAATGACCTCCGGACTATCACGGACGCTGGCTACCGACTTGTGACATCCGATACATTTGTTAACGCTCGGCACACCGGCAGACGGAGTCTTGTCCGCGTAGACGTGACAGTGCAGGCACGGAATCTCGTTGTCCGTGGCATGCACCTTGTGACTGAATTCGATCGGCTGGACCGGGCTCTTGTCCGAATAGTATTTGCCCTGCACCCAGACGCCTATCAGCAGCCCGAACACCGCCGCCAGCCCGAGCAGGACAGGCTTTTTCGCGGGCCGCAGCGCGTCGAGTACGGAGATAGACAAATTGAGCCCCCTTCTTTTCGGGCAAGAGTTTGCCCGTAAGCTGCGCAAACTACAAATTCATTATCGTGAAGGAATTCGAAAAGTTTGCAGCGTGGCGGTGACTTCGGTACGTTTAGTCGCGCTCGCGATGCGTACCTGGTGAGACAGCCGTTTATGAGAACAATCATTCGTTTTGGAGTTTTGTCGTTGTTTTACTTGGGCGCCACGCATGGCGCACTGGCGGCAGGCGACCCCGCGAAAGGCGAAGTTCTCTATAAGATCTGCACGTCCTGTCACGGACCGAACGCCGAGGGGATGACCACTCTCAATGCCCCGGCCAACGCCGGCCAGGATCCCTGGTATCTGACCCGCCAGCTGAAGAATTTCAGGGCCGGCATTCGCGGCGCCCACCCCGACGATACTTTCGGCGCACAGATGCGTCCGATGGCGATGATGCTGGCGAATGACCAGGATATCGCTGATGTCGTCGCCTATTTGTCCGGCATGGACATGCCGGAGCCCCCGCCAACCGTGGAGGGTGACATAGAAGGCGGCAGGCGAGCCTACCAGACATGTATCCCCTGTCATGGACAACACGGTCAAGGCGCCCAGTCACTGGATGCGCCGCGTCTGTCGAACCAGCACGACTGGTATCTCGTGCGGCAACTGGAAAACTTCAAGGCCGGGATCCGCGGCACGCACGTAAACGATATCTACGGTGCACAGATGCGCATCATGGCCCAGCTGCTCGAGACTGACGAACAGGTCAGAGCCGTCGCCGCCTACATTGCGTCCATCGATTACCGCCCGGGCCTGGAATGATCGGGGGAAATAAGGGGACAGTTCACTTAATTGAGCCGCCGTGTCGTGCGGGAGGGCCAAATCAATTAAGTGAACTGTCCCC
>JBHIDG010000302.1:0-4129 GCA_046760025.1 Woeseia sp.
GGAATACGAGGCTACCCACAGGCAAAGAACGAGTGCAACGAGCGGTATGGTGTAACCAGCCGGTATCTTGAACGCACGCGCGATCACGGTGTGATCCGCCTTGCCCTTGATAACCGGCAGTGCGGCGATGCAGACGACATAAGTGATCAACCTCGTCAATGAGCTGGCGATGGCCAGTTTTACGAACGTACCCGAAAGGGCCAGTATCGTTGCCAGGCTTCCCATGAAGATGACAGAGTTTGCCGGCGTGGAAAACCTGGCGTGAACCCGGCCGAACCAGCGCGGCAGCAGGCGGTGCTCGGCGAGTGAGAATGTCGCGCGGGGCACGGCCAGCATCGTGCCGGCGAGATTGCCGCCGATCGAAAAGATCGCCGTCATCGTCATCGCGATCGCACCGATCGGGCCCGCCAGCTTCCGTCCGACGTCGACCAGGGACTTGGACTCGTCGACGGCGCCGCCCAGCACGGAGACGTAGGTGAGTACTATCAGGAAGTACAGAAATCCGGTGGCGATCACGGTCAGGATCAGCGCCTTGGGGATCGTCACTTTCGGTCTTGTCGTCTCGCCGGTGGTGATCAGGACCGTCTCGAAGCCGACGAATGCGTAGATCAACAACAGGGTCGTTCCGCCGAGATCGTCGATGGTCGGCATGTCTTCCGGGAACAACAGCTCCGGGCTGACATACTGCAGCCCGAGCAGGATCATGATCAGCAGCGGAATGACCTTGAAGAATGTAAATACGGCCAGCGTGCGCACGCCGTCCTTGACACCAATGACATTGACGATTGTCAGGCCGCCGCAAACGACGAGTATTACGGCGGCACGGTCGGGGCCGGCGCCGAACCAGGGCCACACTGTCGCGAGATAGATGGCCATTGCATTGGAATTTGCGGCGAGCGCCGCCACACGGCTTACGTAATAGATCCAACCCGTGCTGAATCCCACCAGCGAACCGAAGCCCCGGGTCGCATACAGCACGGGCCCGCCCGATATTCTGAAGTAGCTGGACAGTTCGGCGAATGTCAGGACGACCGTGAGAATCAACAGTCCGACTGCCAGAAACAACCACGGACTCAAAACGCCTGCGTGGGCGGCGACGGCGGACGGCAAGGCGAATATCCCGGCGCCGATCATGCCGTTGAGGACCAGGAACGCGCTGCCAAAGATCCCGATGCCGCGGATCAGCTTGCCTTTCCGCTCTGCCGCGGTGTCAGTCAAATTGGACTCTCCTGGCTTTGGCTGTCCTTACGTGCTTAGACGACCGGCTCGATATTGCTGTTCAGACGGAACTGGTTCGTCGGATCGTATTGTCCTTTGATCTTCTGTAGCCGCTCGTACGCCGGGCCGTAGTTGCCAGCCGCCTCTTCGCCGTCATACTCGATGTTGTCGTAGTAGCCGCCGGTAAATTCATCCAGCTTGTAATACCACTCGCGAATCATCGCGATTGCCGGTTCGTCATCGGCCGGGTCCATCCAGCCGCCAGCACAGATGATCAATGTCTCCGCGTTGCGATGCGGAAATGCCGTTGCCAGCTCGTCGACTCGCTTGCAGGCGCCGCCCGCGGTATGCGTGAAGAACGCGGTACGCGGATCGTTATTGAACGCATCAATCATCGCATTGACCAGCTCCTGCGTGATCTCCTTGACCATGCCGTTTTTCGCGTAGGAACGGACGCCGTGGCCAAAGGCTGCATCGTCCTGCGTCTGCATCACCATGTAGTCCTGCATCTTGACGCCGTCCTCGATCGGCGTGCCGACCTTGCGAAGCGGCTCGAGTTCCATCTCGCCGGCGGCAGGGTCGCCGTTATAAACGACCTCCATGATGACGACACCGGTTCCGTCCGGGAGCGTGACCATGGCGGGCCCGACGTACATCTCGTCCGACAGGTCGAGGTACCACTCGCCGTAGAATTCGAGCACATCCCGTGCCTGCTCGACAGGCCAGATGATGCCGCCCGACAGCAAGTTTCGATCGAACGGGTGCAGTTCATATTCGAACTGCGAGACGACGCCGAAGTTACCGCCGCCGCCACGGATCGCCCAGAAAAGGTCGGCTTCCTGCTCGTCGCTGGTGGTCCGGATTTTGCCGTCGGCCGTGACGATCTCCGCCGATCGAAGGTTGTCAACGGCGAGTCCGTACTTACGATTCAGCCGACCAAATCCACCACCGAGCGTGAAGCCGCCCACCCCGGTATGCGAAACGACGCCGGCCGTCGTGACCAACCCGACCGCGAGCGACTGCGTGTCAAGCGTATTCAGCAACGCGCCGCCACCTGCGTAAGCACGGCGTTTGTCTGGATTGATATCGACGCCGTTCATCGGCGACAGGTCGATCATCATGCCATCGTCGCAGACCGACTTGCCCGGCCAGCTGTGTCCGCCGCCACGGACGGCGGTGAGCATTTCGCGTTCACGCGCGAACGTCACAGCATGGCTAACGTCCTCGGCGCGGTGGCACTGCGCGATCAGGGCGGGTCGCTTGTCATGCATCCCGTTCCAGATCGCCCTCGCGCTGTCGTAACCGGGATGATTGGATAACAACACCGGACCCGACATGCTCTCGCCGAGTTCTTGGACCGCCGCCCGCTCGAGTTCGATTTCCGCCCCCGCGAGCGATACGGCACGAATACTCGTGTCCGCTTCTGTCGCCACCGGCGGCGGCGCTGCGCGCTCGCACCCCCACAAACCCGGGATTGCAGCCGATACACCTGCCGCGACCGCCGTGCGGCAAAACTTACGTCTGTCCACCGTGATTCCCCAAGTCAGATTGGTTGTTGTGCTTGTATGCGCTAAGCATAGATGATGAGTCGGCCAATACCAAAATCCGCCGGCTGCAGTCGATTCGGGGCATGCAAGATCGAGCGATCAGACAAGAGTATCGGATCGAACAGATCAAAGTAATAAAATCAAACAGTTACAATGCCGCAGGAAATCGCTTCCGAGCGATTCCGCGGCATGGTCCCTGGGGGATATGCGGCATCGGTAACCGAAGTTTCCGACCCCCGGCTATTGCCTGCGATTTGGCGTATGACGCATCTGATGTTGTGGCAACCTGCCCGGGACATGCGCGCATCTGCATGACCCTTCGTGACAGACGGGCGTCCTCTGCAGACCGCAATTCAGGGTTTGGGGATTATTCTGTGCAACCTGTGCGTCAAAATGCGCTAATGATTTTTTGTCGTCCGTCGTTACGCATCCAGCAATCAGCAATAGCGCAATCAGTGATACGTACCTGGTCATTGTCGCGCCCTCTTTTCAGCGATTAAGTGACTTTTTTCTGCGCCTCTATGGCGCCACCCAGGGCAACGATGTTGCAGCTACTTCGGTCGTAACTCGCTGAAAGAAAACCTCTTTTTTTCCGAGGAAAAACCGAGGGACTGCGTGCGGAATAATGCGAGCGACCGAGGCAGACCAACAATCAAGAAGTCACAAGGCGGTTCCACGATGGCGTCCGATTTCCGACGAGGATTGCGGCTGGGCCCCTGGAGAATTGAGCCGCCGAGGGGAGCCGTAACCGGACCGGAGGGAAATTCCGGGCACCTTGAGCCCAAGGTGATGGACGTGTTCGTCTATCTTGCCGAGCACGCTGATGAATTGGTAACCCGGGACGAGCTGCTGGAGGCCGTTTGGGAGGGACGCGCGCTTCACGATGATCGTGGCGATCCAAAGTACATCGAAACCGTTCCCAAACGGGGCTACCGCCTGATCGGCGACCTATGTCTGCCCGACGGCAGCAGGCTCGAGAAAGAACAAACCCGTCCCCAATCGAACCGGCGCAAAATGGTATTTGTCGTTGCGGCTGGGTTGGCATTTGCACTGGTCTACTTTGCGTACAGCAGGTTTGCAATCGACCCCGCGCCGACAGGCACACCGGGATCGGATGCGCCGGATATGTCAATCGCGGTGCTGCCGTTTGCCAACATGTCGCCGGGTCAGAGAGGTAGTGATCGGTGGACGTGATCGGGTCGACGGGCAAGCCTATCTCGATCATCGCATTCCGGAGATTGTCGGCCGATGGGTCTGCGAATGAATCGCAGACCTACGACACATTTCTCTGGGAATTGCCGAATTTAGAAGCTAGTGTAATGTCTCAAATATAACTTTCTATTTCATTCTCACGCAGGTAAGAT
>JBHIDG010000303.1:0-4122 GCA_046760025.1 Woeseia sp.
GGATCGTGGCGCGCAAGCAACATGGAGCATACGCAAGAATTCGGTGACTATCGCCAACCGGAGCCCGGATCAGGTCCTCGAGAGCGGCGCGCCGGCGCGGTTCAGCCTGCCGGAAGGGTCCGGTGTCTCGGACCACTGGCCACTCGTGATGACCATACAACCCGATTGAAAACAAATCCTTGTAGTACTTTTATGACAATACTTCGAGAATAGGGACGACCCGGCGGTAAACAACGCGTCAGGCAAGCAACATAATCATCATAAGAGCCTTATTGCACGGAATTTTCGCCTGCGTTAAATTTGCAACAAACCATGAGAGACGGATCTTCTCGCCTCGCTCTTTTCCGGCGGAAAATCCGATTTCTTTCCCGAGCGAAATCAAGCTGTCACACACCTCGACTATGATTGCGCTCCATTTCAATCGCGGGGACCAACAATGAAAAACAAATTCAGTTTCTTACTTCCGAGGCTCAAACTGGTAGCGGGTTTTGCGGCTCTGTTGCTGACAATTCCTCTCACCGGCGGCGCGCAGGAAACTACTTCCAATATGCGCGGCACGATTACCGAACCGGACGGCTCCCCGGCCTCCGGCGCGAGTGTCAGAGTTACGGACACCCGGACGGGCGCGAGCCGCGGTGCAACGACATCAGCATCCGGCACGTTCTCGATCAGCGGCCTGGCCGTTGGGGGGCCGTACACGGTCTCAATCGCGTCGACCGCCCATGCCAATCAGGAGATTACGGACGTTTTCGTGTCACTCGGCGAAACCTATCCCTTTACGCGTGCACTGGGTGCTGCGGAACTGGACGTCATAACCGTCACGGCCGAGGCAATCGAAACGGCACAGGTCGCCGTGGGGCCGTCGTCGACCTTTAATCTCGCTGATCTGGAATCGGCACCTGCCATCAACCGCGACCTCAAGGATGTAATCCGCATAGATCCGCGCATCTACATCGATGAGGCATTCGTTGACGGCATCCAGTGTGTCGGCGCGAACCCACGTTTCAACAGCCTGACGGTCGACGGCGTAAAGTTGAACGACAATTTCGGCCTCAACAGTAACGGCTATCCCGGCCAGCGCATGCCATTCCCGTATGACTCCATCCAGAACGTATCCGTGGAGCTGGCGCCTTATGACGTGGAGTACAGCGGTTTCACCGCCTGTAACGTCAACGCCGTTACCAAGTCGGGCACCAATGAATTCCACGGCAGGGTTTACTACGACTATACCAGCGACTCTTTTCTCGGCGACGAGCTCGAGGGGAGTGCCGTTCCTCAACCGAACTTCAACGAGAAGCGATTCGGGTTTTCGGTGGGCGGACCGATCGTCCCTGACAAGTTGTTCTTTTTCGGCTCATACGCCAAGGCCGAGACCTCCGACAATTTCGACCGTTGCGCGGGCGATCAGACCTGTGGGAGACCGGTGCTCGGTGTGTCCCAGGCACAGGTAGACAGAATCGCCAACATTGCCCGAACTCTCTACAACTACGATCCGGGCGATCCGCTCACCAGTTCACCGGTCGAAGACGAGAAATACCTCATCAAGCTCGACTGGAACATCACTGACGAACATCGGGCGGCACTGACATACAACTTCAACGATGGTTTCAACCTGGCCCGATCGGACGGTGACGCCGACGAATTCGAGTTTTCCAACCATTTCTATGAACGCGGCGCCGAGCTGAATTCGTATGTCGCCCAGCTGTATTCCGACTGGTCCGACAATTTCTCCACCGAGCTTCGCGTCGGTTATTCGAAACTGGACAACCGCCAGCTGACTCGAGGCGGCGTCGGCTTTGCCGAGGTTCGAATCGAAACCTATTTCAATGGGCAAAGAGCGAATGTTTACCTGGGCGGCGACGACTCCCGGCAATCCAACAAGCTGAAATACGACACCACCAATATCAAGCTTGCGGGTACGTACACATTGGGAGACCACGTGATCTCCGGCGGCTACGAGCAGGAAGAAATCGATATATTCAACCTCTTCCTCCAGCACACCGTCGGCGAATATCGCTTCGATGAGCAGTGCTTTCCAGGCAACCCCAGCGGCTGCATAGACCAGTTCGAGGTCTTCAGTCCGGACGACATCTACTATGGCAACGCAGCAGGTAGCAACAATCCTCTGGACGCGGCTGCCGACTTCGCGTACACAGTCAATTCGCTATATTTCCAGGACGAGTTCACGTTCTCGAACGTCGATCTGACCATCGTCGCCGGTCTGCGTTATGACTGGTATGACAGCAGTGATTTGCCGCTTGAGAACCCGGCGTTCGTCGCGCGAACCGGATTCAGCAATCGCAAGAACTTCGATGGCGAAGGTTTGATACAACCGCGATTCGGCTTCACCTGGGATGTTAACGACAGCTTGACTTTGCGGGGCGGCTTCGGGCTGTATCAGGGCGGCAATCCGAATGTCTGGCTGGGCAACAACTATCAAAATGACGGCTTCACCCAGGTTCAGCTTCGTGAATTCAACGTCGGCTTACAGAATCTGAACATCGATCCGCTTCAGAATCTCACGACCATTCCTCTCGGGGCCGATGGAACCGGCAGTCCGATGTACGACCCGCCACAGGCGATGATCCAGGCGGTCGCGACTGGTACGGCGAACAGTTCGGTCAATTCCGTTGCTCCCGGGTTCGAATTACCCGCGAACTGGAAGTTCTCGATAGGCGCTACCTATAACTTCGATCTTCCCGGCGGCTGGGGTCAGGACTACGTGGCGTCGGGTGATGTGCTCGTAACCCGAGGGGATAACTCGGCTTTCATCAGGGACGACACCTTCGTGCAGGTCGGCACGGCGCCGGACGGCCGGCCGATCTATTTCCCGACAGACAAGGAGCCACCAGGGTGTGCGGCCGATCCCCTGGCGAATCCATTTGGTTGTGACCGCCTGTTCACGGGCGATTTTATTCTGGACAATGTCCTGGGTGACGACGTCGAACAGACGAGTATCTCCCTTACACTGAGCAAGGACTACGATTGGGGTCTGAATTGGACGCTTGGATACGCCTATACCGAGTCCAAGGACGTCAACCCGATGACCAGTTCGGTAGCGTTCTCGAATTGGATCAATACGACTAACGCGGATCCGAACAATCCACGTCTCGCAACATCGAATTATGAGATTCCGAACCGCTTCACGCTCAAAGTGGGGTTCGAAAGGGAATTCTTCGGTGATTACACGACGCGTTTCACGCTTTACGGCAGTCGTAACGAAGGTCGTCCGTTCAGTTACACCTTCGACGAACAGGAAATGTTTGTCCAGGGTTCGTTCACCAACCCGGATGACGACCGTAGTCTGTTGTACATGCCTGCCGGACCGAGTGATCCGCTCGTCGTTTTCGATCCGGGCTTCGACCAAGCCGCTTTCTTTGCATTCGCCGCCCAGGCCGGCATTCCGCAATGCGGTTGCATACTGGGGCGTAACGAATTCAATAGCAGTTGGTGGAGCAAATTCGACCTGAGGATCAGCCAGGATATCCCGGGCTTTAACCCGGACCACAGGGTGCAGGCGTATCTCATCGTAGAGAATTTCGGAAATTTCCTGAATGACGACTGGGGCGTGCTCTACGAACGCAGCTTCCCGCGCAGGGCAAATATCGTGAGAGCGAGCCTTCTCGACACGGCCGGCACGCCCAATGTTTTCTCGGATGATCAGTATCTGTTCGAGACCTTCATTCCGGCGAGCCAGAGCCGGGTCACCAGCGCGTCTTTGTGGGAGGCCCGAATCGGTATCAACTATCGATTCTGAACGCAACACACGCATGACAACATTAAGGGCGGTCGTTGGCCGCCCTTTTCTTTTAGGGGACGGACCCCCTCGGGTCCGTCCCCGCTATTCAAAACACCTTTCCTGGCCTTGCGTCATCCATGGCATCCCCTCCTAGGTACTAGCCTCCTGTGAATGAACCGCTTGATCCTAAAAGCCAGCGCATCGCTGGTCTCAATTGGGGCCAGGGCCTTCTCTGGTACGCCACCCTCGACCATTCCTTGATTTTCACATACGATCCCGCAACCGCTCAAACCGAGCCAAAACTCAAAATTCCCTACCCGGCAGCAGATCTCTGCCCTTCGGATGAAGGACTGTGGGTCATGGCTGGCGGGGGGAAACTCGGG
>JBHIDG010000304.1:0-4120 GCA_046760025.1 Woeseia sp.
GGGTAATATACTGAAATATATAAATTAATTGGGATGGCCAAACTCAGTAGCTGTGAACCACATCTACTTCGGCACGTCCAAATACATGTAGAATCTCAATCGGGTGAGTCATAGAGGCGAGCTGTGAGGGCAGGTGTGTATACAATCGTTTGCGCTTATGACGCGCAAGCAAAGGTTTGGTATGTGGCTGATAGCGACGTGCCAGGACTTTCTGTCGAGGCGCCCACTAAAGAGGCGATGCTTGACCGCATTGCCGATGCAGCACCGGAACTATTGCGCCTCAATGCCCACCTCGATGCGCAACAGATCGAACGAGCGCCCATCGAGCTTCTATGGGCAAGCGATGCCGAGAGAATCTGCCTGAAAGCTGGCTGACGGCTAGCTATACGCGGGAACTCAAGAAAATCTTACGTAAGAACGGCTGCACATTTCATCGACAGGGAAGGGGAGATCACGAGTTCTGGTACAGCTCAATCAGCGGCCGCTAGTTCACCGTAGATGCCCATATCAAATCAAAGCACACTGCGAATAAGAGCCTGAAGGACGCAGGACTTCCAAAAGAATTCTAGCCACCGGGCATGGTTTTCCAGGTCGGTCTGCGCGCCTTCGTGCGGACATCTTATGCGAGCAACACGCTTAACCCTCAGGCTCGGGGTTCTATTCCCCGGGGGCCACCACATTTCCGGCCGCGATCCGGCGGCCATCGAAGACACGCTGAAACGCCCGGGACCATGCGGAATTATCCGATGTTGTGAACCAGGTCACATTACGGCCCGGAAGCGCCTGTTAAAGCGCCATGCCGTTCACATAATAAATCTCACTAACTCTTTAATATTTCGAAAGTAATCGTGTCTGACGAGACTAGGGGATGCCTGAAACAGGCCACAGCAAGGGGACAAATCGCGGGTACCGGCCGCGACTCGTGGCGCGTGCGCGCAGACTGCTCGGCATGCTGTGGCTTGCGAGCGGATTGCTCTTCTTCCCGGCGACGGCGTTGTCCGCCGTCGGTGATGTGATCAGCTTTTTTCCTACCCCGGGACCGAACCCCTTCGGCCTGACCTTCGACGGCACCAACCTCTGGCATGCCGACAGGAACACGGCAACCATCTACGAGATCACCAGGACCGGCACTATCGTCTCCAGCTTTCCGGCTCCCGGTCCGAATCCCGAGGGCCTGGCCTGGGATGGCACGAACCTCTGGCTCGCCGATGACGTTACGGGCCTCATCTACGAGCTGACCACCACCGGCACGGTGCTCTCCAGCTTTCCTGCTCCCGGCCCCAATCCCCTCGGTCTGACCTTCGACGGCACCAACCTCTGGCTTGTCGATGACAGTACGGGCACGATTTACGAACTGACCACGACCGGCACCGTGCTCTCGAGCATTCCTGCGCCCGGTCCCAATCCCAAGGGTCTGACCTGGGATGGCGCCAACCTCTGGGTCACCGATGCCAGCACAGACACGGTCTATGAGGTGACCACGACCGGCATCGTGCTCTCGAGCTTTGCTGCACCGGCCACCAATCCGCGCGGCCTGACCTTCGATGGCACCGACTTCTGGCTGGCCGACAAGGATACCGACCTGATCTACCAGCTCGAAGGGCCCGACTGTTCCACCGGTGTGGTGACCACGACGGCCGACAGGGCGTCGGGACGGTCGCTGCGGGGATGCATCATCTGGGCCAACGGCAATCCGGGTACGGATACGCTGACGGTCCCGGCCGGCACCTATACGCTGACCATTGCAGGGACCGGCGAGGATGCGGCTGCCACGGGCGACCTCGATATCACCGACGGCACCGTCATTAACGGTGATGCGCTGGGTTCAACCATCATCGATGCGAATGCGATCGATCGGGTGTTCGAGATCCTGGGTGCCAGTGCCACGTTCTCGAACCTGACCATCCGCAACGGCAACGTGACCGGTCCAGGTGGCGGTATCAAGCTTGATGCCACAGCCTCCCTGACGCTGTCCGCATCCACTGTCAGCGGGAACACAAGCACTGGGGACGGCGGGGGCATTAGGACCCTTGGAGGGACGGTTGACCTCACTAACGTGACGCTGAGCGGCAACGCTGCAGCTGAAGGCGGTGGCCTGACCTGCAATGGGCCCTGCACGCTCACCAACGTCACCGTCACCGCCACCACGGCTCCTGCCGAGGGTGTTCTCCAGAAAAGCGGTGGCAGCATCACGTTCCTGAATACGATCGTGGCGAATAACGGCGGAGCAGACTGCACTGGGCCTCCTGCTGCTCTCATTTCCAACGGCAACAATCTCAGTAGCGACGCCAGCTGCGATTTCACCAGCGTGGGCGATCAGGAGAACACCAATCCGCTGCTGGGTCCGCTTCAGGACAACGGCGGGCCGACCTTCACGCATGAGCTGCTGACCGGCAGCCCGGCCATCGAAGCCGGCACCAACACCGGCTGCCCGGCTACCGATCAGCGGGGTGTCGCCCGGCCGATCGGCGCCACTTGTGACATCGGGGCTTTTGAGGCGGCGCTGCCGGCTTTGATGCTCACCAAGACCGCCTTCTGGGCCGACGGCACGCCGATCCCGACCGGCGCCACCATTCCGAGCGGTGTGGTATTCAAATACCTGATCTACATCAACAACAGGAACGCCGCGGTTTCCGATGTCAGCGTGCGCGACGTGCTGGACCCTGCATTCCAGTACCAGGCAGGCAGCATTCAGGTGGACAACTCGGTTGCCCAGTGCGCGGCGGCGATCTGCACGCCGGCCGAGGAACAGGCGATCTTCGCCGCGGTGGCCGCAGCCGCGTTTCTGACAGACGCGGCGGACGGCGACGTCGCGAGCTATACGGGGGCGAGTTCCAGTATCGATGCCGGTAACGGCAACGTCGCCAACCTGCAGCTGGACATCAATGCGAATGCGGTCTGGGCCCTGTTGTTCTCGGTAAAGATGCCGTGAAGCAGGCAGTTTTCGCAAGCAATCTTGCTGAGGAGTGACGCTTTTGAACTGATCGAATTCTCAGGGGGAAACGACACCGATAAGGGCTGCTCCGCCGAAAGGCGGAGATCGTAAAACCGGTGGCCTAAATCCGAAGAGATACGGCCGACCGGTTGCCGAAGCGACTTGTGAGCGCTATGGCCTGCCCGGACCGGTGCAGGCCTTTTTTGTAGACAGGGTGAGGACCCCCTCTGAAGGAGAAAACCGATGAAACGGCACAGAAAAACCATGCAGCATCTTGCTGCGCTCATGCTCGGAGTCTTGCTGATTCTGGGCCACGCGGCACAGGCCGCCGACAATACCGGTACCGGTGATGTCGCTGGCGACCCGACCGCACTGACCGACTCGAACGTGTTTCAGTTGTTCAGCACACCTGGCTTGACGCTGGTCAAAACGGCGTTCCTGACAGTCGGCGGCACGCAGTTGACCAGTGGCGATACGCTGCCGGCGGGCACGCTGGTCGACTTCATGATCTACGTCGACAACAAAGCCTCCATAGGCGTCACCGATGTGACCATCCAGGACGTCCTGGATCCGTTGTTCGCCTATCAAGCGGGCACGATCCGGGTCGACAACTCGGTCGCCAATTGCGCAGGAGCGGCGTGTACACCGGCTGAGGAAGCCGCGATCTACGCTGCCGCTGCCGCTGCCGCTGCCGGTACGGACCTGATAGACGCGCCGGATACCGTCAGCTTCAACGGCGGTACCACAGTCGATGCCGGTAACCAGAACGTCGCGAACGGCCAGCTAGATGCAGCGGCCAACGCGGTTCTGGCGGTGGTCTTTACGGTACAGGTGCAATAACGGAATAGCGTTGGACTTGCCGTTTCAAGCATGACGCCCGGCGGGCGCGGCCTGTAATGGTCGCGGCCCGCCGTGGCGCGTATGCGTGAGACGCAAAACGTTTATTCGTTAATGGTGCCGAGACCGCCAGAACTGGTGGCGTCGGCGCGCATCGGAATCAGGTCGCAGACGTGATCGCGCGCAGACGATGGTCACCACGTTTCAGACGCAGGCGTTCGCCTGTGGCGGTGACGCGTGCGCCACCTCGCAGCAGAAGTAGTCCTTTGACAGGCAGACGGCGTAAATTTATTGCGTGGCTTATGCTCATTGGCTGGTTCGTCAGCGGACCGGCAGGGGTTCATGCAG
>JBHIDG010000305.1:0-4098 GCA_046760025.1 Woeseia sp.
GCCAACACGTATCTGATCGCATAGCCGACGCCGATCAGCGCCTCGCCGACGATGAGGCCGGCGGCGACCGGAATACCGACGTCCTCGCTCCATGACTTGCCTTTGTAGCGATCCGAAAGTTCGCGCGACAGCGTGCCGAGCGAGTAGGTTAGGACGATATTGAAAGGCAGGTAGAATCCCAGCCCCACGGTAATGCCGAGGCCGCCAATCACCGCGGACAGCAAGCCGCCCAATACGGCGCCGGCAACATACTTTTGTGTCGGCACGTCACCGCCCATGATGCCTTCGACCATGCTTGCCAAGGCCTGCCCCTGCGGCGCAGGCAGCCGTTCACTGCCCAGCGTGTAGGCCTCCTGAAGCACGAAAATGAGCACTATGACGACGATGGGGCCGAGCCACGCTCCGATGAATTGACCGAACTGCTGCATACGCGGCGTCGCCCCGACCAGATAGCCGGTCTTCAAATCGAGCATCAGATCCGTCGCCTGGGACATCGCGACACAGGTTGCAGCCCCGACCATGATCGCCGCGACGATGGAATCGCCCCGCTCCATGCCATGCGTCAGGATGATCAGGAGCGTGATGCCGATCAGTGTCATGCCCGACAGCGGCGACCAGTTGGTGCGGCCGATCGACTCGGACAGTATGATGCCGGCCATCCAGATCCACAGCGTGCCGAGCAGTGCCATACCGACGCCACGAATCACGCCCACGGCGTCCACTGACGATACCGCGATGATTGCCAGCAGGAACGCAGCACCGAAGATGGCTATGTACAGCAGCTCGATCGGCATTTCGTCGGACGACGCGCCGGACTTCATCCTGGCCGCATTCTGCATCGATTTCACGGCACTGACGATCAAGGGCAATGCGAGCGCGACACCCATCATCGCTCCACCGATCAGCATGCCGATACCCAACGGACGGTAAAGCATCAGACGCAGCCGCCCCGGATCGTCGATCAGCGCGCCTGCTGCGTCCACCGGGAAGCTGCCGGTCGCCGCCAGCATCGGCGAAAGAAACCAGTACGCCACAAAGCCGCCGATGATAAATGCGACCCCGCCGCGACCCGCGATGAAGCCGGTGCCGATCGTCAGCAAAGAGATATACCAGATTCCGTTCATGTACTCGGGCATTCCGATTATTTCGCCCAGGTTCCAGTTGCTGACGCCGGTTTGCTGGGAAACGATATGAACCGATGCGCTCGCCGCCGCCGCGCCGAGCAGGATGATTGCCTTTCGAACGCCCGCGCCGGGAGACTTTAGAATGGTCGCGACTGCAACGCCGCCCGGATAGGTCAACCGCTCGAAGTCGATCATGTGTTTGCGCAGCGGCACGATAAATGCAATACCAAGAAACGCGCCGGCGATGCAGCCGAAAGTCAGGATCACCGGATCGAAATGGTCGCCGTAGCCCAGTATGAAAATTGCCGGCACCGAGAACATCATGCCCGACGACGCGCCGTTCACGCCGCTGGCGATTGTCTGCACGATATTGTTCTCGATGATGCTTTTGCGACGCAGTATTCCCCTGAGGATGCCGAAGCCGAGGATCGCGGCGAGTTCCGATCCCTCTATCGAGAAACCCAGAATCAGGGCCGCGTAGCCGATCGATATTGCAATGATGACACCGAGGAACCAGCCGACGATGACCGCCGTCCATGTCAGTTCGGGATACGTTTTGGTGGCTACTACCGTGGTCGACATTTATTCTTGGTTTTGCCGCGCCGCAAGGCTGGGAAGCCTATCACAAAGGTTTGAGTCGCGCCGCGACCGTGATCTCAATCACAGTGTACAATCCCGGCCAAATTTTATGTCGTAACTCTCGCCGCACGCGGAAGTCGCATGCTATCGTCGATTCGAATGATTCAAGCCGGAAAGTTTCCTGTCATCGTACTTGTGTCCTTCGGCACCCTCGGCGGCGGACAGGCCGCGGCGCACGGCGAGCCCGAGACGGCATTGTTCGTAGCGCCGTACGGGATTGATTGCGGCGACTGTCAGGAGCCGACGGCGCCGTGCCGAAGCATTTCCTATGCATTGACCCTGGTCGGCAAAGGCGGGCAGATTCGCGTGGCCGAGGGCACCTACGAGATCGAGTCGCCGGAAGACATGTTCTTTCTGGTCAGCGGCGTCGTCGATATTTCCGGCGGGCATCGATTCAGGCAACAGTTTCGAGAACGCGACCTCAAGGTATCCATTCTGACGGGCGTGCCGGCACGATACAGGGAATTTCTGGCCGAACGTGGTTTCCATGTCATCGCCGACCGGAAAAGCATCGACAAATCGACCAGCGCCGAGGTCGAAAGACTCGTTGCACTGCATGAACGTCTAAAATCGAGCGCACCCGCAACACCCTGCGCCGGCGGTTCGGCAGCCGGCATGCCGTGCGATTCGGTCGATCTTCTGTCGCATCTCGCGCTTGCCGACATCGGCTCGGCGCCGTCGTCTGCGGCAGACGTTTGGGGTTTCATCGATCTCAACTCGAATCGCGAGTACGTCATTATCGGTGTCCGCAGCGGCACCGCGGTGGTCGATGTCACCGATCCTGCGGCACCGGTCGAAGTCGGTTTTGTCGGCGGTCAAAACACGGCCTGGCGTGATATCAAGGTATATCAGACCTATGACGCGGCCAACTCGAGGTGGAACGCCTACGCCTATGTCACGGCCGACAACGCCAGCGAAGGCCTCTTGATCATGGACCTGACCGGCCTGCCTCAGCGGATCAGCAGGATCGGCTACGGCAGCGACTTCGGCAGCGCACACAACGTGTACCTGACCAATACCGACTACAGCACCGGAATCGCGCTGACGAATTCCGTCCCGACGCTCGTTATTGCGGGACCCAACCGCGGAATGGGCCAGTACCGCGCCTATTCGCCGGCCGATCCGGCTGCGCCGTCACTCACCCGCGGAACGACGGCTACACAATATATGCACGATGCATCGTCGATCGTCATCACTGACGCGCGCAAGGACAGCCAGTGTGCCAACTCCGGACCGCATTGCGAGGTGTTGCTCGACTTCAACGAAAGCACGATCGATATATGGGACATAACGGACCCGGGCAACCCGCGCATGCTCAGCCGCAGCAACTACGCCAACAGCGGCTACGTGCACTCGGGATGGTGGTCCGAGGACAAGCAATTCATGTTCGTCCAGGACGAACTGGACGAGCGCAACTCCGGGCTGCCAACGACATTGAGAATTTTTTCCCTTGCCGACCTGATGTCACCGGCGCTTGCAGCTACCTGGACGGGATCGACTCCCGCGATAGACCACAACGGATTTGTCCGCGGCAACCGCTACTACATGTCGAACTACACGCGTGGGCTGACAGTCCTGGACATTACCGCGCCCACCGCACCGGCAGAGGCCGGGTTTCTCGACACGTTTCCGGGATCCGACAACAATTCCTTCAATGGAGCCTGGGGCACCTTCCCGTTTTTCTTTAGCGGCACGATCGCAATCAGCGACATAAATACCGGACTCTATCTCGCCAGGGACCGGACGCTCGATGTCCCGCAGGGGAGTTTGTCATTTTCCCGGGCGTCGTTTGCCGCGGTCGAAGGTCAACAGGCGCAAATCGGCGTGCAACGCACGGGCGGCAGTCTGGGAAGCGTCAGCGTCGATTACCAGATCCTCGCCGCGAGCGCCGATGCGGCTGATTACCGGCTCGGAACCGGCCGACTGAACTGGAACGGTGGTGATGCGGCCGCCAGGTCAATCCTGTTGACGCCAGCCAATGACGGGGTGGCCGAGGGACTCGAACGGCTGATCATCAGGCTGATCAGCCCGGGCGGCGGGGCCACACTCGGTACCGGTAGTACTGCCAGCTTGTACTTGAGCGATCCGGGCGGGCGCTGCTGCGGAGATCCGCTTCGCCCGGTCGTCGGTTGACACAGCCGAACGCGGGTTCGGCATGGCCGTGCTCGTATTGCAGCGGTCGGGAAGCGCGCTCGGCGCCGTAACCGTGGATTACGCTGTCACGGCGGGCGACGCGGTGGCCGGCATCGATTTTCAAGGAAGCACCGCGGGTACGGCATCCTGGGCAGACGCCGATGCCGATCCAAAATCGCTGGTCTTCTATATCGTGGATGAT
>JBHIDG010000306.1:0-4091 GCA_046760025.1 Woeseia sp.
GGTTCGCCATGCCGGCGAAGATGGCATTGGCATAGTCGGCCCAGCGGCTGCGGCACAACAGCATGCCCAGGGAAAGCCCGCCGATCATCCCCAGGATCAACCCGTACTCGCTCGGCGCGCCGGCCACCGATATCGAAATCGCCCAGACGACGAAGAACAGCAACGGCACCGCCGCACCCAGCCGCCCGCCGTAAAACTTCAAGGATTGTTCCATGGATCCCCCCGCCCGTTTGGCAATTTGACCCGCAATGTAACAGAACCGGGTCCCTGAGCATGAGTCTGCCGGCAGGGCGCGGCCGCGATCCATGGCCGTCTGCCTGACTGCCGGCATCGCCGCTGTGGCACAGAACCGCGGCACACAGTTGAATTCGGTCAAAGCCGGGCTCGAGGCCCCCATGGATAGCCGGGGCATTCCCGGCATGGATTCCTGCTTCCGAAAGAATGGCCTCACACAGATGCGTGCTGCGAAGTTCTTCGGCATAACGCAGCCCAAGGTCAGTTACATCATGAACGGCATGGTCGATAAGGTCTCGTCTGATTACCTGGTCGGCCTCCTGGCCAAGACCGGTGGCGAATTTCGCTATTCGTTCAAGCAGCCAACCAGGCGGCAGGTCATGGAGCGCTTGTCGGCCTAGTGCCTGCAAGGCGTACTCGAGACCGCTTCGGGGCCGCTTCGACCCGGCCTGCATCAAATCTGTAAATAAGCCTTGACTTAATTAAGTAATACCTTATCATAGTTGGCCATGGACGCATTCACCGTGCTGGCCGACCCGACCCGACGGCAGATCATCGAGTCGCTCTGCAGGGGCGAGCGCGCCTTCGGCGAGCTTGCCCAGCAGTTCGAGATGAGCCGGCCCGCCGTCTCCCAACATCTGAGAGTGCTGCGCGACGCGGACATCGTGACGGTGCGCGCCGAAGCACAGCGTCGCATCTACCGCCTGACCGATGACGGGCTCGACGAAGTCGACCAATGGCTGCAAAAGGTCCGCCATTACTGGTCGGACCGACTGGACAAGCTGGAGCAGGCGCTCCGTGCCGAGGAGGATTGAGCATGAGTCAATATGGGGAGTTGATCGCGCCGGATACCGTGCAGTTCAAACGGCTGCTGCCCGGCACCATTGATCGCGTATGGAGTTACCTGGTCGAAGGCGACAAACGCGGCAAGTGGCTCGCGGGGGGTGACACGGAAGAGCGCGTTGGCGGTCATGTGGACCTGCATTTCAACAACAGCAGTCTGTCGAGTCTGCCGGATGATCCGCCGCCGGAGAAATACAAGGACATGCCCGAAAAGGTCTCGTATACGGGCAAAGTCACTCGATGCGATCCCAAGACATTGCTGGCCCATACCTGGACAGGCGATGACGGCGAAGAGTCGGAAGTGACCTACGAGCTCGAACAGCGCGATGACGGCGTGTTGCTGACGCTGACCCATCGCCGGATCATCGGTCGCGACATGCTGACCGGCGCCTGCGGCGGCTGGCACACACACCTCGACATACTGGCGGACGTGCTCGCGGAGAACGAACCACAACCGTTCTGGCGAACGCATACGGCACTCGAGGCCGAGTACGATTCGCGGCTTCCTTGATTAAAGTGATTAAAGGGACAGTTTACTTAATTCGGTTCTCGGCTCCCGATCATATATAGATAAGTAAACTGTCCCCGGAACTTGCTAGGAATGAAGCTCGACCAGGTCGCCGTCAGAGACGAGGTGGTCCGGACCGACCTGCTGACCGTCGAACACCTCGGCACCCCACATGCGCGCGAACTTCAGGTCCCGGGCAATGTCCTTGTGCACCAGGCCGGCGACATCGAGCACCGTGCCGCCACGATGGACCGTGAAGGGCTTGTCGGTCTCCGCCGGCTTGCCGAGCGTCTTGGTGTAGACCCGGACGATGTCGAGCGCGCGAAAAAGAAAAGGCCCCAGCACGTCCAGGCCATCGCCGGTTTCAGCCGACACTGTCAGCGCGGGAAAACGCAAGCCGAGTAACTCCTCGAGGATCTCGACTTCCCCGGGGTCGGGATCGAGGTCACTCTTGTTGGCGACCAACACGGTGGGCAGGTCGAGACGAAACGGATCTTCGGCCTCACTCGGCTCCTCCGGTTCCACCTGGTCCAGGCCCGGCCACGCTGGTGTAAGGCAAGCCCTCTTTTCCGCCAGACGCTCGAGGATGGCGGGGACCTGCTCGAGGCATTCCGGGTCGCTGACGTCGATCACGAGCAGCACCCCATCAGCAGGCTGCAGGGCATTGATCAGCCACGGCTCCATGAAGTCGCCCGACACCGGTGGCAGATCCACGAGCTGGAAGTGGATGTCTTCATGAGGAAGCATCCCCGGCACCGGCAGATGCGTGGTGTACGGATAAGGCCCGATGTCACTGCGCGACCCGGTCAAGCGGGCGTGCAAGCTGGATTTACCGGCGTTGGGCGGACCCACGAGGCAAAGCTGTGCGGCGCCTTCGGGACGCACGACGTGGGAGGGGCCACTGCGTCGGCCACCCTTCTTCGGACCCGTGAGTTCCTCGGTGAGCTGCTTGATACGGGTCTTGATGTCGGCTTGCACGTGCTCCGTGCCCTTGTGCTTGGGAATCGTCCGTAACATCTCCTTGAGACAATCCAGACGTTCCCCGGGCTCGCGGGCCTTGCGGTAAGCTTCCTCGGCTTTCTTGTATTCGGGTGTGACGTTTGTCGGCATATAAATGAATCATACCGGAGCAATCCGTCCGCTGATCAATCGAGAATGCTGATGTCTGTGTTGCCCGGCGCACGGTAATTTTGCCCTTCCGGGTCCACTGAAGATAAGTAAACTGTTCCCGGAATCCCCCGCGTGCCACTGGGCGCGTGCCTGGTGCATGGGGAGTAGGCTTCGCGATCGGCCGGCCGATTCTCGGGTCTCTCCTGGCTGATCGACCACCCGCTGTGACATCCATCACTCCGCCGGACTACCGAAAAGAATAGTATTTCAAGCCAGTTAGTCCTGATCCCGACTCCAATGAGGCCAAGAAGGCACCTGGGGCCGGGACATGGCATGGGCGATTGAGAACGATGTCGATCCCGGGTAACGAACAGAAGATTGCAGGCATGCGGCTGAGCCCCGGAATCGGGCTAACGCAACGGATTCGACGGATTCATGACGTGTTCCGCACACTGGCTGAGCGAAGCAGGAAGCTGCCGTTACTCGTCGGCAAACCGCCGTTGCTGAAGCTGTGGCTGCTCACCGCTCGAAAAGCGCAGATCGCAGTAGTCGTCTCCCTGTTGTTTCTGACCGTCATTGCACCTCCAGCCGTCAGTGAGGCGACCGACCGCCTGTATCCGCCCATCGTCAGTGAAACAAAGCTCCTGGGAGTCCTTGACCACACCAAGGTCTACCCCAATCCGCTTCGTGAGGTCCGGTACACGCAGTTCATGACAGCGCTCTGGATCGTTGCCATTACCCTGATCGTGGCATTGCTCATCGATCATATTCCGGTGGCGGCGCGGATCGGCAGGAACAGGGCATCCCGTCTGATCTCAGAGGCCGAGAGGATTGCCCCCAACGAACCGGACAGGAGCACGCGCCTGCGGCAAAGCGCCGAGGGCCTGCTTCTGGAGACACCGCCGGACATCGACCGGAACCCGATCAGCGCAACGCTGGATAGTACCGACGTCAAGAAGACGATGCTGCTAGACCCGAAGTCTCGCCCCGCAACCCGGTTCGTCGGGTCGGATCAACGCTACCGCGTGGACAAAGCGCTTGGCAGCGGTGGTATGGGCGTCGTTCACGCCGGTTTCGACACCTTGCTCAATCGCCCGGTCGCACTCAAGCAGCTATTCGGCCACTTGATTCGGGACGCCGAGCAGACGGAACGCTTCCGCCAGGAAGCACTGGCACTCGCCAGGCTGAGCCATCCGCATATCGTGGCAGTCCATGATCTTCTCGAGGATTCAGGAGAGTTATGGATCGTCATGGAGATTCTGAGCGGCGGCACGCTCGCCGACAGAATTACAGGGATAACCCCACCGAGCGTCGAGGAAGCTTTAGAGATCGCGTGCAACGTGGCCGCCGGTCTGGGCTTAGCTCATCAGAACGGCATCCTGCATCGGGACGTGAA
>JBHIDG010000307.1:0-4082 GCA_046760025.1 Woeseia sp.
CACCGCAAACCGGTCGTTGGTGTCGTTGTATAAAGGCAGCCAGTTGTAGTGCCGCCCTCCCTCTCCGTAGTTCCATGCCTCCGCCGTCCTGCTATGCGACTCCGCAAAAAAATACAATCCGGTATCAGGCCTGGCCTGGTAGCTGATTCGAACGGCAACATCGGCGCCGGGATGGATTAGCGCAGGCATGGCGATCTGTAACTTTCGGTCCCCGGTCGAGAAATCCGCCTTGCTCTGCGATTCCAGGCCGAGAAATTCGACTTCGTCGATATCGATATCGGCGGCATCGAGAATCAGCGTGTCCAGCCCTTCCTTCAGCGGCGTGAACATTACCGTCACCGAACCGGCGACTGTCTGCCGTTTCATGTCGATCGCCAGATCCGCAGTGAGTCGCTTGATATCGACCTGACGTTCACGGACGGGCTGCTCCATGCCCGCCGGCAGGTGATGGCCCGGGATTGGCGCAGCAAATGTCGGACATACGAGGCAAACGAATAGCGCGGCAGGATTCGATTTTTTCATTATTCTTCCCGGAAAAAGCTGGCGATTGTGCCGTTGCATGGCGAGTGTACAATGCCCGCTACGGTCAGTTAATAACCGGTATGACGATGACGCCGAAAGTTCGTTCGCTGACGGGACTGTCCCTGGCCGTAATCATCGTCCCCGCATTGCTCGGCATCCTCGCCTGTATGCCCGTCCCGGTCGGCAATCCCGAACGCAGCAAAATCGATCCAGGCCTCACAGGTGTCTGGCTGGGACTGGCCGAAGGCGGTGCAGTCGTAATCGTCATGGATCCGTACGACAAACGTACCTGGCATGGATCCTGGTTTACGATCGAATGCAGGCAAATTTCTGATTCTTGACCTAAACTTAATTGACGTCTGTTCAATTGGTGTCTGTGACACAATGCCAATCCCGCCGAAAGACGGGGACGGAAAGCCTCGGGTCTTCGCTACCACCGACAGGCCACGGACGACTTCCAAAAGCGGCCACAGACCGACGAATCGCGATGTTCGGGAGATCTACAATGACTGCAAATACGGATCGCTGCCTCATGGTCAACAAGCTCATTATCAGTCTGATTCTGATCGCGTTTACTACCGCATGTGTCACGATGCGACCCCTGTCCACGACCGATTCCCAGTCACTTGCAAGCCAAATTGAGGTGGGCGACAAGATCAAAATAGTTCGAAATGACGACACCGACGTCGCATTCAAAGTAAGCGCTGTTTCCGATGAAGGACTAAGCGGCGATGGTGTGTTCGTCGCATATTCCGATATTCGCCGGGTTCAGGTGGGTCAGTCGACTAGCGCCACAACTTTGGGTGTAGTTGCAGGAATCGGCATTCTGGTCGCATTAATAGCATCGGGTGGCGGAGGATCGGGTGGCGGAGGACCGGGCGGGCCCGGCTATTGAAATCGATCTAGGAGCTGGCACGTCTGCCTCCGGCACGTTTGAGCCCGTCGCGGCGAATCCTTTCGGATCGATTGAATGTCCGATCCCGGCGAATATCGTCTATCGAACTCGATCTGTCCGGACAGTGCCCGTACCGTCGGGTCCGATTTTGACGACTCGTAGCGACGGTCGCAGCTCAACCCGAATCAGCAAGCTGGCCGGCAGTCGTGCTGTTCGTCTGGTTCGTCTGGGCCGAGCTCGTCTGGCCGGAAAGCGACTCGCCGGCACGACTTTCGCAGGCGGTGATCACATACAGCGTCATTACCTGGATCGGCATGTTTCTGTTCGGCGACCGGACCTGGCTACGCCACGGTGAGGTGTGCACGATCCTGTTCGGCCTGCTGGCCCGATTCGCGCCGACGGAGTACGTCGGTGGGCGAAGCGAATGGAATTTGCGCCCCCGGGCGGTCGGACTGCTTCCCGAGAAACCGATGTCATTTTCCATGACGGTATTCGTGCTACTGATGCTGTCCAGCGTGACCTTCGACGGCCTGCTGGCGACGCCGTTGTGGGGCGAGGTCGCCCAATGGATGCTCATGTCCGAGCTCGTTCGGCCCCTCGTGCTGCTCTTTCAGGCCATTACCGGCGACGCGGTCTCCGCGATCAGCACCATCGCACTCGTCGCATTTCTGATGGTATTCCAGTTTTTGTACGTGGCGTTCTGCGGACTCATGTATGTGTCGACACCCCCAACGGCCAGGTCCGGTCTGTCGGTCGGCGAAATGGCCCGACTCTTCGTGCTCAGTCTCATCCCGATCTCGCTGGCCTATCACCTCGCGCATTACCTTTCATTCCTGATGATCGTCGGTCAGTACATGATTCCGCTGGCATCGGACCCGTTCGGTTTCGATTGGGATCTATTCGGCACGAGCTTTTACATGATCGACATCGGAATTATCAATGCACGATTCGTATGGATTACCTCCGTCATCGCAATCGTTACCGGGCACATTATCGCTGTCTGGCTGGCCCATGTCGTCGCGCTGCGCCGCTTCGGTGAAAGTAAAGCGGCACTGCGCAGCCAGATTCCGATGCTGTTCCTGATGGTCGGCTACACGATGCTTAGCCTCTGGATCCTGGCACAACCGGTGGTTGAAACCACCTGAGACGATTCCACTGACGGAAAACAGGACAGTGTCGGCATTTTCAGTTTCCCTCACCTGTTATCCTGAACAGATCGCCGGAAGGGGAATTGCCGTTTGAGCAAGACTCGTATCCAGATACTATCGATCGCTTGTCTGCTTATGCTGGCAGGCTGTGGATCGGGCGGCAGCGCCGCACCCGCGGTTGCTTCCAACTGCGTAGCAGGCGTCGAGTTTTGCGGCGCTATTCCCCTGTCTGCGAACGCGTGTACGGACAGTCGGTACTGGCCGCTCGTTATGCATTCCGGTTGGCGCCCGCTGACGGTCCACTACTCGCGGCTCGCTGACGAATCGAAGGCGGCGGAGATAATCGGAATTCTCGAGCACGCCTGGACTGTTCAGGTCGACGAACTTGCCTTTAGCGCGCCCCTCGACGATAAAGGGAGTTGTGGCGATGACGGCCGGTATGACGTATTCATCTGGCGCGGCGTCGACGGCGCATTCGTCGATGCAATAGGGGACAACCCGCAGTCGCCGCATGACGACTACACGACTTATATGGCGATCGATACGTCCGGCCCGTATGGCCGCGACTTGCTCGACACGACCCTCGCGCATGAGTTCAATCACGCCCTGCAAGCCAGTGATGATTGGTGGGAAAGCGCGTTGATTTTTGAGATGAGCGCTACGTTCGTCGAAGCGCTCGTTTATCCGCTACAGGAGGACTATTTCTTTACGATAGGAGACTTTCAGCGTCATCCCGAGTGGTCGCTATTTTTCGATGATAACTACCGTACATGGTACATGTACGGCGCGGCAATGTATCTGCACTTTCTGCGGGAACGGTACTTCCCGGCGGACCCCGGTTTTATAGCAAGGATCTGGCAAATGTCGCGCAGCGACCCGGCGAGCGGGCGGCCGGATTTCATCGATGCAACGCGGGCTTTGCTGTTGGCCGATAGAGGCCTCGGGCTGGACGAAACCATCATCGAGTTTATGCAATGGAGATGGTTCGTGGCCGAATTCGACGATGGCGCTCACTTTCTAAATGGCGCCAACTGGCCGGCAGCGGTGTCATATCTGGATATCGACGCAGCGACGCCCAACATAGCGATAGACCTGTCCCTCATGACTTACGGGGCCGGCTACCTGAAAATCAACAACGGCAGTCTGGCAGGCCGGCAGTTCACGGTCGGCCTGCAGAGTAACGATACGGATATCATCTGGCGTCTGACTACCGTCCACGGAAACGATGTGACGAACACCCTGGCTGTCGCGCCGCAGTCGGCCGTAACGCTGGTCGCAACGGTACTGCCGGGGAACCCGATATCGGCGGCGTCACTGTCGTTCGACATGCGCGCGGCCACTCTCACGCTCGACCGCCTGTGAGCCTTGTCGTCCTGCCACGGCCGCCGGTGCCGAATTGCGGCAGATGTTTTGGTGCCGGAGCGAACTTTCCTAACTTTCTAGGTTCGTGCTTAGAGTCAGCCCGGGCCCAGGCGACCCGAAACCTGTTGGCGCTGATGGTTTTGGTCACGATCAGC
>JBHIDG010000308.1:0-4049 GCA_046760025.1 Woeseia sp.
GACCCCTGCCGTTTTGGAATGGTCGCGTTTCTTGGGAGGCATGACGATGTCCGGCGCCAACCGTCACCGCAAGAACCGTCTCAGGAAGACGAAGGCCCAGTTGATCGAGGAACTCGAGGAACTGGAACGCCGCCTCGCCGGTTGCGAGGACGCCGGTTACGAGGACCGGAATACCGGGCACGAACGGACGCAGGCGGCGCGCAACCTTCTGCTCGAGGCCATCGAGCACATGGCCGAGGGAGTGGCCCTGTTCGATGCCGAAGACCGCCTGGTTCTATGCAACAGACAGTACCTGTCGGCATTCGCGCCGGAACTCGACGATCGCTATGGCGCGGGCAGGGTATCATCGAGAATCGGTCTCGAGTCCGAGGCGACGACCTTTAGGCGGCAGGATGACCTCCTGGAAATCGTCAACGCCGCGCTCGAAGAGGAACCGCTACACTGTGTCCTGATCGACGAGGCGCAGTTTCTTACCCGAGACCAGGTGTTCCAAATAGGAGAAGTGACGGACCGGCTCAATATTCCGGTGTTGGCCTACGGCCTTCGCACCGATTTTCAGGGTGAGCCGTTCGAGGGCAGCAAGTACTTGCTGGCGTGGTCCGACAACCTCAAGGAGATCAAGGCGATCTGCCATTGCGGTACCAAGGCGACGATGGTGATTCGACTCGATGAGAACGGTAATACCGTCACGGAAGGATCACAGGTCGAAATCGGCGGCAACGACCGTTACGTTTCCATGTGCCGAAAGCACTTCAAGGAAAACTTCTGCAAGTGAGTGCGTTCAATTTGCCGGCACGGGAATGCTCATGCCCCTGCGTCGCCTGCCGATGACGCGTCGCCTGACTGCGCCGGCAATACCTGTGTGTTTTCCCTGGCGAGAACCCTGCGCATATCCTGCAGGCTTTTCATGATCACCGTATCGCTAAAACCGATCCCTTCCAGTGCTGTTCGATCCGTGGCGCTGGGATCGACGAACTTGATGCCGTGGTTTCCGATCGAGATGATGTCCTGGTTAATCACCACCTGATTCGATATCCGCCGGGAGTTGACGAACGTGCCGTTGGTGCTGTTCAGATCCATCACGAAAGTTGCGCTTCCATGTCGAACGAACAGCGCGTGATGCCGGCTGATGAACTTGCTATTGATACACAGATCGTTGTGCTGTGACCTGCCGATCAACAACCGGGCCCCTTCCATGGTCATTTCGCGCAGGGTCTGGCCGTGATGTGTCAGAATGACTTTGGGAGGAGCGCTGCCGCGGTCGTCGGGCTTCAGTTCGGACTCGATCTTCCTGAGCACGGCCAGCCCCTTTGCTTCGTTGTCAGGCAGCACCGGTCGCTCGATATGATGTTTCCGAACAGGACAAGCATCGGCTTTCGACAATGCCATTAACACCAAACGGTCGATGATTCCCGGCCAGCCGCCGGAGGCAACGTGCAACTCGTCGCACACGGGCTCCGGTATGAGGTTCTCGGGATCGATGCGGCCTCCTGCGCGGAGCTCGGCGTAGACGTAATCTGTCGTTTCACCCAGGTTGAGCGGTCCGAGACTGAATTCACCGGTCAATCGATTGGCAATTGGTGTCATGGCAGGCGCTGCGACGATTGAAGAAATGAATCGATCACTGCAGAGAATCAAGCGCAGGGCACTTATTCCCTTGAGTTTCAGTTCGGAAAGTTCGCACAGCACGCGCAAGGCACTTGGATTCAGCGCATGCGCATTTTCAATTATGAGAAGCGGGGCGTGATCGGAGGCAGTTTGCTGTAACGAGAACACCTTGACCATATTGATCAGCTCATTGACCGTATTGAACTTGAGGTCATAGCCAAACTGCGACAGGATAGCTCCCAATAGCGTCGTTGTATTGAGGCCTGCGCCATCAACGATCGCGGATGCGCGATCCTCAGTCAGGGTCTCCGTAAAATACCGGATGATTGTCGTTTTGCCGGACAGGGCAGGGCCCTGGAAGAGGCCGAGGCCGTGGTGATGTTCGTATGTTTCACTCAGGAATTCGAACGCGGCTCGCTGCGCAGCATACGGGACAAAGACCAGTGGTCTGCCGTGAGTGCGAAACGGTTGCTCACTCAATCCGGCGGCCGCTAGTTCCATTACCTCGAACCCGGTGTGCGTAATTTATTGACATGCTGCAGTTTCTTTTTTGCTTGTTCTTATATACATAATGAACCGAACTGTTCATCGTACGATCGACGTCAATGTCCTGTAAACCACTTTAGATTGCTCCCTTATTGATCAGACTGCCACAAAATACTCCGAAGAAAAGATCTTTAATATAGCTTTTTAGTGTTTGATAATAAACAGAATAGTCGTGTCCAGATTATGTGTAATATCTGTCGCTGATCACCGACAGGGAACGCTAAGATATTGACTGAATTACTATCAGGAAAAGACCTCTCGCTGCTCCGCGGCGAGCGTTTTCTTTTCCAGGGCCTGAATTTTGCGCTAAGTACGGGTGAGCTGCTACTCGTTCAGGGACCGAACGGCAGTGGAAAGACCAGTTTGTTGCGTGCAATAGCAGGCCTGACCAGTCTGGAGAGCGGTCACATAAGCTGGCACGGCGTTTCGACTGAGCGGACCGCCCGACTTTTGGCGCCGACATCGTCTGGATGGGACACCGCGTCGGTTTCAAGGGTGACCTGACGATTCTCGAGAATCTGCGGTTCGAATGTGGTCTTCGTTCGGCCGGCCTCGAAGGCATAGACGAGGTCCTGGAACGTCTGGCGCTGATCCAGCTCACCGGACTGCCGATCCGTTCCCTGTCGGCAGGGCAGCAAAGACGGGTCGCGCTGGCAAGGACACTAACATCGGGCGCCAGACTCTGGCTGATGGACGAACCGTTCGCCAATCTTGACGCAAGCGGAAAAGGCCTGGTCATCGAACTGGTTTCCGAGCATCTGGCCCGCGACGGCGTTTGCGTCATGGCGGCGCACCAGGATGTCCGGATCGACAGGCCCGTGCAGAGGATACAATTACAGTGACGGATCGGTCGCCTTCGGTTCCGGGGCTCATATCGGGTCTTGGCGCGGTGATTCGACGCGATTTGCTGCTCGCGTGGAAACGGCCGGGTGATGTCCTCAATCCGCTGTTCTTTTTCGTCATCGTCAGTACGCTGTTTCCGCTTGCGGTCGGCCCGAGCGCCGAACAACTCGTGATCATCGGTCCCGGTGTGCTGTGGGTGGCGGCACTTCTCGCAGCACTGCTTTCCCTGAACAGCCTGTTCATGGGTGACTTCGAAGACGGCAGCCTGGACCAGATCATACTCAGCCCGCAGCCTTTGCCGCTGCTGGCACTGGGAAAATCTGTCTCGCACTGGCTGGTTAGCGGTCTGCCCCTGGTACTGATTTCCCCGCTGATCGCCATGACATTTCGAATGCCGGTGGCTACCGTCGGCGTGCTCATGCTGACGCTGCTGCTCGGAACAATCAGCCTGAGCCTGCTGGGATCGATCGGTGCTGCACTCACCGTGGGCCTGAACCGGGCGACAGCCCTGCTGGGCCTGCTGATACTGCCGCTCGCCATGCCCGTATTGATATTTGGGGCAAGAACGGTTTCACTGGCGGCATCCGATGACGCGGTGGTGGCGGGCATTTATTTTCTGGCAGCGTATTGCATGCTGGCGCTGAGTTTCGCACCATTCGCAACCGCTGCCGCCCTGAAAATCAGCAACGAGTAATCTTGCCTCCTATGTGGAAATTTCTGCACAAGCTCGCGTCCCCGCCGCACTTCTACGATCTGGCCGCGAAGATGATTCCCTGGTTCAGCGTCGTGGCGCTGGTTCTCATAGCGTACGGAAGCATTGCGGGGCTGTTCTTCGCGCCGCCCGACTACCAGCAGGGCGATGCCTATCGAATCATCTACGTGCATGTGCCGGCGGCATACCTGTCGGTCATGGCCTATACGATCATGGCGCTGGCGGCCGGGATCGGCCTGATCTGGCGAATGAAGCTCGCTCACGCCGTCGCGGCCGGCGCTGCGCCGCTCGGTGCATGGTTTACCTTTCTCGCCCTGGCCACCGGCTCGATCTGGGGCAG
>JBHIDG010000309.1:0-4035 GCA_046760025.1 Woeseia sp.
AGAATGTCGCCGAGGGAACAGGCACGCATCCGCAGGGCCTATGATCGTTACCACAGGTTGCCGCCGGACAGGCGCCGGCAACTCAGGGACCGGTATCGAAACCTGACGCCCGACCAGCGCAAGAGAATACGAGACCGATTGAGGGACCGCGCGACGGATCGTCCCAAGACGACAGACAGAAGATAGCAACGGGCAACAGAGGGGTCCAAGCGCCGGGAGTCTGCAGCACTCCAGATTGCCGGCGGTTGGAACCCTTTTTTCTTTCTTACAGGGATTTGATTTCCTGAATGAGCTGGCTGGCCATCGCCTGGCCGTCGCCGTACAGCATTCTCGTCTGATCCAGGAAAAAGAGTGCATTCTCTATGCCCGAGAATCCGGTGCCCTGACCGCGCTTGATCACGATTACATTCTTGGCGTGGTCGGCGTTCAGGATAGGCATGCCGTATATCGGGCTCGACGGATCCGATCGGGCAACAGGATTGACGACGTCGTTTGCACCGATGACGAGGGCGACGTCGGTATTCGCGAATTCCGCGTTGATCTCGTCTTCGTCATAGATGATGTCGTAAGGAACACCGGCCTCGGCCAATAATACGTTCATATGGCCCGGCATTCTTCCGGCGACCGGGTGAATAGCAAACTTTACGTCCACGTCGCCGTCGATGAGCAACTGTGCCAGCTCCCACACCTTGTGCTGCGCCTGGGCAACGGCCATGCCGTAGCCCGGAACGATGAGTACCTTGTCCGCGAATGCCATCATGACGGCGACGTCGGTTGCCTCGATCGGTTTCAGGCTGCCGGAAATCTGGCTGCCTTCGGTCACCTCGTCTCCGAATCCGGAAAAGAGGACGTTCGCCAGTGAGCGATTCATTGCCTTGGCCATCAACTGCGTAAGCAGCGTACCGGCCGACCCGACAACGGTACCGGCTATGATCATTGCGGCGTTCTGCAAAACGAATCCTTCGAATGCAACAGCGAGGCCGGTCAGGGCGTTGTAGAGAGAGATGACAACCGGCATATCGGCACCGCCGATCGGCAGCGTCATCGTGACGCCGAGGAACAATGCGAACAGGAAGAAGATGACGACCACGTTCGCACCGCTATGCTGATAGACAATGATGCCGGCGAGGACAACGGTTGCCGCCAGTATAGAGAGATTGACGACCTGTTGACCGCCGAAACGAAAGGTTCGCTTCATGATTCCCTGCAGCTTCGCGAAGGCAACGAGACTGCCGCTGAACGACACTGCGCCGATCATGCCGCCCAGGACGGCAAGTACGCTGAACACCAGCCCATGATGTTCCCCCGACAACAGCTCTACGGCGGCAATCGCAGCTGCGGCGCCGCCACCCATGCCGTTATAAAGCGCGATCATCTGGGGCATGTCGGTCATTGCGACCTTCTTGCCGCTGATCCAGGCCGCTACACCACCGATGAATATGGCAACCATCATCAGTGCATAGTTACCCATCCCCGGGTACAGGAACGTCACCAGCGTCGCGACCACCATGCCGGCGCCGGCCCAGATGATGCCGCCGCGCGCCGTGACCGGCGAGCTCATCCGCTTGAGCCCGAAGATGAACAGGATCGCTGCGATGAAATAACTGGCTTCGATGACCGAGCGCATCGAGATGAATTCGCTCATGAGCGTTTTTCCTTGCTGCTCTTGAACATCTCGAGCATGCGCTCGGTAACGACGTAACCGCCGACGGCGTTGCCGGCGCCAAGGACCACGCCGCCGAAGCCGACAACCAGTTCCAGGGTTGTGTCAGCTCTGCCGAGCGCGACCATCGCACCCACCAGCACGATGCCGTGGACGAAATTGGAACCGGACATCAACGGTGTGTGGAGAATGGCCGGTACGCGGCCGATGATTTCGTATCCGGTAAATGCCGCCAGCATAAAAATATAGAGGGCGATGAATCCGTCAATCATCAGGCAGATCCCCTTTCGATAGCTTGCCGTGTCGGTTCGTGTTTAATCTCGCCGTCGCGTGTCAACACCGATTGTGCGAATACTTCGTCATGCCAGTCGATCTTCAACTCGCCGTCATGAATCGCCGGTTTGATGAAATTGAACAGGTTTCTGGCATACATTTCACTTGCATGCCTGCCGAGAGAGGCCGGAAGATTAATCGGCCCGACGATTTTCACATCGTGCTCGACAATGGTCTCGCCCGCCATGGTCAGTTCACAGTTGCCACCCGCTTCGGCGGCGAGATCGACTATCACGCCACCGGGTTTCATCGTTGCCACCGCCGCCGCAGAAATTATTCGCGGGGCAGGCCGGCCGGGAATCGCCGCGGTACTGATTACGACATCGGATATCGCAATTTCCTTTTCGAGTGCAGCCTGCTGTTGCCTTTTTTCGTCTTCAGTCAGTTCCCGCGCGTATCCGCCTTCGCCTTCGGCGCTGACTCCGGTCTCGACGAATTTCCCACCGAGCGATTCGACCTGTTCCTTGGTCGCGCCACGCACGTCGTATCCCGTGACGATTGCGCCGAGCCGCTTTGCGGTGGCGATGGCCTGCAAACCGGCGACGCCGGCACCGATAACCAGCACCTTCGCCGGCCGAATCGTGCCGGCGGCGGTCGTCAGCATCGGAAAAAACTTGTCGAGCGTACTGGCCGCAATCAGGACGCACTGGTATCCGGCGGCCGCGGCCTGGGATGACAGAACGTCCATGCTCTGTGCCCGCGAGATTCGCGGGATGAGCTCCATCGCGAAACCGGTATGCTGTTTGTCCTGAAGGGCCCTGACGAGCCCGGGATTGGAATGTCCGTACATCAGTCCCGCGACGACTGATGCGGAGCCGAGCTTTTTGACGGTGTCCTCGCCGGGGGGCTGCACGGTAAATAACAAGTCAGACTTGGCAAGAACATCTTCCCTGTCTCCAATTTCGACCCCATCGTATTCGGCGTTGAGAAAATTCGAGCCCGCGCCGGCATCATGTTCCATGACAATTACAGCGCCGAGGGCCTTCAGTTTTGCGGTAATCTCGGGGGTCAGGGCAACCCTTGTTTCAGATTGCAGGGTCTCCTTCAGCACGCCAACAGTCAGCGGCATCTTCTATCTCCAAAAACTATAACGGGTGAATTTCGGCTGTATTACTGGCCCCGAATGTTCGATCTCGGACCAAGAATCACATTTTTGTCACCAGATGCGCGAATAATGACATAGCCCGGATTTTTCTCAAATATGCGACGTATTTGATTTTTGTTCGGGCTCCTGCAAACTACGCTACTGGGGAGTGTGGAAGCTTATGTTGTACGGGACAGCTTCAGATATCTCGCAGCAGGTGCTCCGAACCGATGTGGCCGGCATGCCGCTCGAATGGATCGATTATCGTGAGGCAGTGCGGCTGTATCATACCGAGCAGGTTGCCTATGCTTGCGGCAGTCGCCTTTACACGGTTTACGGTGGATACAGCGCGCTGAGCGGCCGCCGAAGCACGATCGACGTTAGTTCGATCATAGCTACCCACGGCGCCACCAAGGGCCTGGCACACGTACGCGATCAGTATGTTCCACCGCTGAATAACCGCACGCTTTTCAAGCGCGACGCCAATCTGTGCCTCTACTGCGCAATGCGCCATCCGACCAGGGACCTTACCAGGGATCACATTACGCCGCTTTCGCGCGGCGGCGGCGATGTCTGGAACAATGTCGCGACAGCCTGCCGCCGCTGCAACAATCACAAAGGCGGGCGCACACCGGAGCAGTCCGGCATGCAGCTGATCGCAGTTCCTTTCACGCCGACATATGCCGAGTACATTTATTTGAAGGGTCGCAAGGTTCTTGCCGATCAGATGCAGTACCTGCTTGCCCATATTCCCCGTTCGAGCCCGCTGCATGCGCGGCTGTCTGACCATCTGTCGGAAGGGGAATACGCAGGCGATGCAATATTTGATTGATGCCAGCGTCTATGTTTTTCGAGCGCATTATTCGATGCCCGACGACATGGTCGACGACGATGGCAACCCGATAAACGCACTTTATGGCTACTGTCGCTTTATTGGCGACTTCATGGAACAGGT
>JBHIDG010000310.1:0-4009 GCA_046760025.1 Woeseia sp.
CGCCCCGTTTGCTCGCGCGCGCGAAAAAGTCCATGTACAGAACCGCGAGATGACTGCCATCGGCATCCCTGACCTCGAAAACCTGCTGGTCTGGATGCCAGCCCGGGATGTCGTCACGGGGCTCGAATTGCAGGCCGAACAGCTTGCTGGCGAGCTCGAAAACTCCATCCCTGACCGCGTTGACCTCGAAGTACGGGCGCAGCGCCTCTTCGTCGAAGTCGTATTTCGCTTTTCGGACCTTCTCCGTGTAATAACGCCAGTCCCAACCCTGGAGACTGCCTTCGATGCCCTCGGCATTCATCATTGCCTGACGCGCCGCTCTTTCCGCCTTGGCAGCCTCGAGGGCCGGTTCCCACACCCTGTCGAGCAGGTCATAGACCAGCTCGGGCTTTTCCGCCATCCGCTCGACGAGCACGTAGTCCGCATGGGACCGGAAGCCCATCATCTTCGCTCTTTCGGCACGCAGTTGAACGATGCGGCTCAGTATGTTCTTGTTGTCCGAATCGTTGTCGTTGTCGCCGCGCATCGCGTAGCCGTCGTAGATCTTTTTGCGAAGTCCGCGGTTCGGCGAGTACTGCAGGAAGGGATTGATGCTCGGGCGCTGCAGGGTGAACGCCCAGCACTCGCAGTTATGCCCGCGGCGTTTCGCTACCTCCGCGGCAAGTGCCACCAGGCTCGCCGGTAAATCTCCGAGGTCGGCGCGATCCGTGACCAGCAGTTCGAAATTGTTGGTTTCTTCGAGCAGATTGTCGCGGAAATCCGTGGTCAGGGTGGCAAGCTCGGCGTTGATTTCCCGGAGCCGGGATTGCGAGGCTTTGTCGAGATTGATGCCGGCGCGCAGGAAATCCTTGTGCGTCTCCTCTAGCAGCCGCCGTTGTTCGTCGTTCAGGCTCAGGTCGCCGCGCCGGTCGTAGACGCCCTTGATCCGTTCGAACAGCGCAGAATTCAACAGAATGTCATCATCGTGCGCCGACACTTCCGGTGCGATTATTCTCGCTGTTTCCTTGGTGACCTCGTCGGAGTTTGCGCCATTGACCGCGTAAAAGGCGTTGGACACCTTGCTATATGTCCTGCCGCTCTTCTCCAGTGCCTCGAGCGTGTTCGCGAAGCTCGGTGCATCGGAGTTCGCGGTAATGGTATCGATCTCTTTCATCTGTTGCGCCATGCCGGCCCGGATGGCCGGCAGGTAATGTTCGGACTCGATCCGATCGAAGGGCGGTACGCCGAAGGGCGTGTCCCATTCGACCAGCAACGGGTTGTCGTTGGCCGGACTGCTTACGGCAGGCACGTCATTGTCCAACGAGCATGCCGCCAGGAATGCAGTAAGGGAAAAAAACGTAACGTGCTGCCATTTCATGGTTTACTCAGACCATCAGGAGCTCGGAAGTTCGAGGGACTTTACTCGAGGCCCAAAACGAGGTTCCAGTGTGCCTCGCTGACCGGGAAAATCGACAGGCGGTTGCCGCGCTGATTCAGGCGGAAGTCACTGAGACCGGGATGTTCTTTCAGCTCCCTGAGCGTGATCGGGCGTTTGAGCTTGCGCTCGAATGCAACGTCGACCAGTAGCCAGCGCGGATTCTCCGCGGTGCTTTTTTCATCGTAGTATTTCGAGTCGGGATCGAACTGGGTCGGGTCGGGATAGACGTCGCTGGCAATCTTCATTACGCCGACCACGGCCGGTACCTTGCAGCTCGAGTGGTAGAAGAACGCCTTGTCGCCGACTTGCATATCGTCGCGCATCATGTTGCGCGCCTGGTAGTTGCGGATGCCGTCCCAGGGCTCGAGTCCGTCGCGCTCGAGATCGTCGATGCTGTAGGCATCGGGCTCGGACTTCATCAGCCAATAGGCCACCGCGGACCCTCCCGTGCTCGAAATGTCAGGGGAGGGGAGTCTAGCACACGGTCCCGCTATCTAATTGACCGGCTCGAACTCGACCTCGGTCGCCAGGAACCGGCCGCCGTTGAGACTGCCGTCTGCCTGAACGAGTCGTCCGTCCGCGGTGGCAAAGAAATCGGCGCGCGTGATGTTCCGAAACTGGGTACTGGCGTCCGTATCGATGTCCAGACCCAGGATCTGAAAGCTCGGATCGATGACGTTGGTCGCGAAACCCCGAATCCTCGATTCGCTTCGGGGGTCGTCGCGCTCGGCCCGGGTGGCCGCAACGCCGCCGGTGGCTGATTCCGTGCCCCGAATCTCCAGCCAGTCGCCGGGGTTGATGTCGGAGATCGAGAAGGATCGCAGCGGGTTGCTGCCGGCCTTGTCCTCCATCCGCGTATCGCTGCTGAGCTCGACCACGATACTGAGCATGATTAAGCGACTGTTGGCTGCATCGACGCTGTCGACGATGGCATGAATCTCGATGTCTCCTACATCCTCGAATTCGATCTCGCGCGCCAGTATCCGCCCCTGTGAATCCCGTCTGCCGTGGACTTCGATCCTGACGTTCAGGCCGAGGTCCGCGACCGTTCCGCCGCCGTATTCCGTTTGGCTGTTTGTCGTGACCGCGAAGTCGGCCACGTCGAAGTCGGTCGATGAAACAAAGCGCGTTATCAGGCCCTCGATTTCGATCTCCGTGTCGTTGTCGATCCTGTCGTCGAAATCGTTGCCCTTGAATTCGACCTTGCTCGCAATCAGCTCACCGCTCGCTCCGAGTTGGCTTCCCTCGGCTTCCACGAGGTCGCCGTCAGCCGGCTGCCCGCTGCCGAAATCCAGCAGCACGGCCGAACCGTAGTCGACCAGCAGGTCGTTGATCATGAATGTCGCCGACGCACCGTTATGGCTCGAGACGATGCCGGTGACCTCGAATAACCCGCCGGGCGCCTTGCGCTGGATTCTGCTGGCGAGAATGTTGCCGTTTGAATCGAGGTTGCCGCTGATTTCGACGACATCGCCGGGGACAAGCCCTTGCAGCGAATCGGGGGAAATGCCGTCATCGAACGACGTGGCCGCGGTAACGATGACAGTCTGGCCGAGAACGACCATACTGTTGTTCGCCAGGTCGATCGACTCGATCGGTCCCTCGACGTTCTCGTCGAATTCGACCCGGTCGGCGGTCCTGCTGTTGCCGCTTATCGAGCCGCTCACGGCAACGATCTGTCCGACGGTGAGGTCCGCCTCGGTGCCCGCGGCACCGTCCACGAAAATTTGCGCCTGCGACGTGTCATACCGGACACCATTGACGATGATGCTGCCGAATCCGGAGATCGGGCCGATCGCGATGAACCGGGTGGGGGCGCCGCCCGCGTCGATGCCGGCTATCGGGTCTTGCGTTCCGCTGTACCCGCCGCCGCCGCACGCTGCAACGATCGCTGCAATACTCAGTACTGCGGTACACTTGCTGAAGAATTTCTGACGACTAGATCGAGCTTTCATTTTCGTGCTCCGTTGGTCACCGGGCCCTGGATCCAGTACGCACCCAGTCCGAGTCTGACTGTTTCATGATGATTTGGTTCGCTCGTGGAAATCTCGTGGTCGCTGAGCCAGGAATCCACTTTCTCGAGGAAGGCCTGTCCTTCCCGGTTGATGAAGTCCCGGAAATCGCTGACGCAATCGGCGGGGATGAGAGAATTCGTGGCGCGCCGCTCGAACCGCGACACCTCTTCCGGGCGGCGCCGTAAGTTGTAATCCACGGTATTTCCCATGTCTTCCAGCACGCTGCCCGAACGCATGAGCGTCTCCGTGGTCGCCGGTGTCGTGCGTCCCGGCATGTAGTAACGTGTCTGTGCGGCCAGATGGCCGTCTGCGGTGCTGTCGATTGCGCCCGCGTTCTTCAGCTCTTTCAGCATCGTCGTGACCGGAATATCGCCGGCGTAACGTCGTGCCAGCTCCGCAAATGACCGATCAAGGCCCGACTCGGGCAGCGGCAGCGGGCTTCCGGCATCGTCGGTGAAATCGGCATCCCGGTACCATCCGGACAGCAAGCGTGTCGCGCTGTTCATGCGGCCGAGGACTTCCTGCTCTTCATCGTCGAGGCTGAGCCGGACCTTGCGGACGTCCCGGCGCGTCATCC
>JBHIDG010000311.1:0-4006 GCA_046760025.1 Woeseia sp.
GTCGTCGAGCCGGCGGCGGAGCAACCGAGGGGGCCGTTGCACCCGTTTCCCCGAATAGAATCGCCGGAACGGCCGGGCGGTGAGCTGGTGCCGCTACCGGCCCTGGACCAGAGTGACGAATACCTCAAGCTGGCGCTGGCGGACGTGCTCGGCTCGACGACGGTGGCGGAGATGCTTGCCGAGACCGACCTGATTACGCGCATCGTCGTAACGGTCGATAACCTGCCCAGGGACCATGTGGCCGAGCGCATCCGGCCGGTGGCCGCGCTGGCCGCGCCGTTCGATGCCGAGGCCGCCGGCAATAATGAGTACACGATAAGCCCCGACAGTTATCGCCGCTACGATCTGCTGGTCGATCTGGTGACCAGCGCCGATCTGGACGAGCTTACTGAAGTGTATGGCCGGTTTTATCCGCTGTTCCAGAAAGCGTACGTTGATCTGGGCTACCCCAATGCATATTTCAACGATCGTCTGGTCGCGGTCATCGATCATCTGCTGATGACGCCGCAAGTGCAGGAACCGGTCAGCCTGGTAAGGCCCCATGTCCTCTATGAATTCGCCGATATGGACCTCGAAAGTCTGTCGAGCGGGCAAAAACTGCTGCTTCGCATGGGCGCCGAGCATGCCGCCCGGATCAAGGCGACACTGCGTGAGTTGAGATTGCGGATAGCCGACCAGAACTCGGTGCCCTGATTGTTGTCGAAATCACGGGCCGCTTTCATGTAAAGTGGCGGCCCTTTTTCCCCGCCCTGCGAGCGATGCGATAACAATGATAAGAATCAGCGCGTTTTTCACCATTATTTCCATTTTCTGCGTATCGGTATTCGGCGATGAAACGTCGCAATTCACGCATGCGCGATTCGCAGACAGCGATACACCGCTAACGAGCCTCATCAAGTTCCCGGGGGCCAGGAAGGACGCGGACGTCAAAATGAGGTGCGACGCCGTCGTTACAGATAAGGCCGAGCTGAATCGTGTGGTTTGTTACGGTCCTGACCGCTACAAGATGTCATACAAGAATGCGGTGTATGACGTCATCGAAGACGTTGAGCTAGTGCCGGCGACCGTAGACGGGGAAGCAAAGACAGTCATCATGCAGTTCACCCTGCATTTCGTGCGCAGGGACGGCGTAGAGAAAATTCATCTGTATCCTAATCATGGACACGATGTCGACAAATACGGCCCTGACTACATCGGTGTGCAACGATACGATTGGGGAATGTGGACATCTCACGCATGCCGGGGCCATCATCGCCGCTACCATGTCAATACCAAGACTACGATCGGTTCCGATGGCAGCTATCAGGACCATGAACTCGTCAAGGGCGACATGGTTCTCGGTCCGTGCGAGGAAGACATCAACAAACATATAAAGACAGGTTCATATATCCCGGCAATGAATGACGGTGTTGCCGTTCAATCCGTGTTCGTGGAGACCTTTCTGAACTTTCTGGATCCGAAAGTTTCCTATTAGTCCCTGTAGTCCAACGGTGGGCTGCGGTTTCCCAGCAGTGGCTCGTAGACGAAGTTTTCTCCACGCCGTTCGTCGAACTCGGCCTTCGCAGCGTCGCGCAGCTTTGCGCTCTCGAAAAGTTCGATAGCCGCAAGCGCGAGGGCTTTGGCCGCCACCTGCGTGCCCTTGAAGCCGATGCTCATTCCGCTGGCCGCGACCGCCTGCCAGCTGTGCGCCGACGTGCCGGGCACCCAGGTTGCGATTCTCAACCCGCCTGTCGGCACCGTAATCGAGACGTCGCCGACGTCGGTCGAGCCATAACCGAGCCTGACCTCATAAGGTTGTATCTCCGACTCGGAGCCCAGCTCGTAGGAGGGATCGATCAGGGTCGCATACAGTCGATCGGCGAACGCCTGCTCCGTCTCGTCATAAACGACGCCGCCGACCTGCCGGAGCTTTTCATCCAACATCTTCTGGAGCGCCTCGTTGACGAGGACCGGGTGATTGCCATGGATGATTTCCCAGTCGACCTCGACGCCGGTTCCCTGCGCTGCCGCCAGTGCGGCCTGTTCCAGGCGGACCCACAGTTCCTTCACAGTCTCGGATTCCGGATGCCGCAGATAGTAGAAGACCTCGGCAAAGTCCGGCACGACGTTCGGCGCGCTGCCGCCACTCGTGATGACATAATGGATGCGGGTCTCCTGCGGGACGTGCTCGCGCATCAGGTTGACCATGTAGTTGAATGCCTCGACGCCATCGAGAGCTGACCGCGCTTTATGCGGCTCGCCTGCCGCATGGGCCGAGACGCCGCGGAACCGAAACTTCGCGGAGCGGTTCGCGAGTGTAGTGCGGGCGCCGGCCCAGTTTTCACCGGCCGCATGCCAGTGGAGGGCGATGTCGACGTCGTCGAACGCCCCGTCCCTGACCAGATAGACCTTGCCGCTGCCGCCTTCCTCGGCGGGCGTTCCGTACAAACGTATGATGCCCGGCTTGCCCGTCTCCTCGAGCCAGTGCCTGACGGCGATGGCGGCGCCGACCGAGCCGGCGCCGAAGAGATTGTGCCCGCAGGCCTGCCCGGCGGCCTTGCCTTGTATCCGGCTGCGAACCGGCACGTCATCCTGGTTGATCCCGGGCAGGGCGTCGTATTCGGCGATGATGGCGATGACCGGACCCTCCGATCCGAAAGTCGCAATGAATGCCGTCGGAATGCCGGCCACTGACGATTCGATCTCGAAACCCTCGGCTGCCAGCTGCTCTTTGATCAGCGCGCTGCTTTTCACCTCGTGGTAGCCGACTTCCGCGAACTCCCACAGGTCCCGGGCGAGACCGGCCGTCTGTTGGTAACGGGAGTCGATGAATTCGAGGACACCACGCGACTGATCGGCATGGGCGCACACCGGCAGGACAAGCGGAAAAAGCGCCATGATCTTTCTGAGCATTGAGGGTTACCTGGGAGAATTTTTGTTTATAGTACAGGCGCCGCAAGAGGGTCGGCAAACCGCAGGAGAGACGTAGCGTGTCGTCAGTGTTTTATCGTGACCCGGGACACGACTATCCGGTCGCAGTTCGCGGAGAGGGTATGTACCTGTATAGCGGTGCAGGCGACCAGTACCTCGATATGAGTGGCGGCGCTGCGGTCTCCGCGCTCGGCCACGGTCACGAGACGGTTACCCGCGCGGTCAGGAATCAGGTCGACAAGCTCGCATTTGCGCACACGGCTTTCTTCACCAACGAGCCACAGGAGGCATTGGCCGACAGAATAGCGTCACGGTTTCCCGAACAGGGCGCGCGTCTCTATTTCACTTCCGGCGGCTCGGAGGCCAACGAAACTGCACTGAAACTCGCATGGCAGTACTGGCGGGCGGTCGGACGTCCGGAAAAAACAGTCGTCATCAGCCGGCAATTCAGTTATCACGGCAATACGATGGGTGCGCTCTCGGTGACGGGTAACCTGTCGCGCCGAGTCAATTACGAAAGCGTCCTGCACGATTGGCCGCGTATCGCCCCCTGCTATGCTTATCGGCATCAGCACTCAGGGGAGACAGACGTCGAGTACGGGCGACGAGCCGCTGCCGAACTTCGGGCAGCGATCGATGTAACCGGTGCCGACAACGTCGCAGCGTTCATCGCCGAGCCGGTCGTCGGCGCAACGCTCGGCGCGGTGCCGCCGGTGGAAGGCTATTTTCACGACATTCGCCGAATCTGCGATGAAAAGGAAATTCTCCTGATCACCGACGAGGTGATGTGCGGCTCCGGACGCACGGGTACGTTCTTCGCGCACGCGCAGGACAATGTGCTGCCGGATATTGTGACGATGGCCAAGGGCCTCGGGGGTGGGTATCAGCCGATCGCCGCGACGCTTGTCAGAAAGCACGTCGTCGAGGCATTGACAGCGTCGGGCGGATTTGCGCATGGACATACTTATATAGGGCACGCGACCGCCTGCGCAGCCGGGCTCGCGGTGCAGCGCTGCCTGGACGAACAGGATCTGCTGACGAGCGTCTGCGCAAAGGGCCACGAGCTGTTTGATGTGTTGCAGATGACGATCGGTGA
>JBHIDG010000312.1:0-3997 GCA_046760025.1 Woeseia sp.
AAGGTGGACGACCCCCATAACTGCTGGCTCGCCGATCCGCAAGCCTGTGCCGACATCATGACGACCTGGATAGAGCGCTGGGCCGGCACGGTCGCCAGCGGTGGCCGGCAAATCGTCCTGCAGCCGCCGGTTTCCCGGGATCCCGGCTCGAGCAAGCACTATGATCCGAGCCAGATCGGCGACTTTGCCGCACTCGTGCACGGACCGATACTGACTGTCTATTGCCAGAGTTGTCACAGCTCGCAGTCAGCCGCTGCGCAGCAACCCTACTTCGCCGAAGCGGACGTGAATGTCGCCTTTGAAGCGGTCAAGCCGAAAATGGATCTCGATGACCCCGCCAGCTCGCGATTGGTCATTCGCCTTCGAAACGAGTCCCACAATTGCTGGAACGTCGGCTGTCCGGCGTCCGCGCAGGCGATGGAGGACGCGATCACGGCGTTCGCCGCGACGATTGTCCCGACCCAGATCGACCCCTCTCTGGTTTACAGCAAGGCGCTGCGCCTGGTCGACGGAACCGTCGCCTCCGGTGGCAACCGTTTCGAGAATGCCCAGATTGCTCTCTGGGAATTCAAAACGGGCCAGGGATCGACAGCATTCGATACCAGTGGCGTCGAACCGGCGATCGACTTGACGCTGTCAGGCGATACCGAGTGGTTCGGCGGCTGGGGGATCACGATCATTAACGGCAAGGCACAAGGAACCACGGCCGCCAGCAAGAAAATCCATGACCTGGTCAAGGCTACCGGTGAATTCGCGATCGAGGCGTGGGTCGTGCCGGCAAACGTCACGCAGGAGATGGCGCGCATCGTCAGCTTCTCGGGTGGAGACACGACTCGGAACTTCACATTGCAGCAAACGCTGTACGACTACGACTTCCGCCTGCGCACGACCCAGACCGGGTTGAACGGCGATCCGGCGCTGTCGACACCGTCCGCGGACGAGGTCCTGCAGGCTTCCCTGCAGCACGTTGTCGCCAATTACGATCCGGTCAATGGGCGTAGCATCTACGTCAACGGCGAACTCGTTACTCAGGCAGACCCGGTGACGCCTGGTTCGCTGGTCGACTGGCAGGATACCTTTGCACTGGTGCTCGGCAGCGAAGTTTCCGGTGTCGGGGTCTTCCAGGGTACGTTCCGTCTCGTCGCGATACACAATCGCGCCTTGAGCCAGGCACAGATCGTGCAGAACTTCGACGTCGGCGTCGGTGAGAAATTCTACATGTTGTTCGGCATCGAAAACATCATCAACGTACCGACCGCGTACATCCTGTTCGAGGTCGCGCAGTTCGACAGCTGGGGCTACCTGTTTACCAGGCCTCACTTCATTACGCTCGACCCTGCACAGCAGCCCGAGGGCATCCCGATTCAGGGCATGCGCATCGGACTGAACGGCGCCGAAGCGCCGGTCGGCCAATCATACGCAAACCTGAACGACATGCTGAGCGCGTCGCTGTTCGGCGACCTCGGGCAGCCGCTCGCGACAATCGGCGCGGTCATACCTCTGGAAAAGGGTCCGGCGGATGACGAGTTCTTCCTGACCTTCGATTTACTCGGCAATCAGAGCTACGTGCGAATCGACGATCCGCCGCTGGTCATCGTCGACCAGAATCTGCCGCCGGCAGACCGCATCGGCGTAAGGACATTCGACGAGATCAATGCGACGTTCGCCGAAGTCACGACGGTGAGCCCACAGGACGCTGCCGTGGACGGCACCTACCAGAGCCTGCGTCAGTCGCTGCCCACGATCGAGGATCCAAAGACGTTTCTGTCGTCGCACCAGGTGGCCATAGCACAGCTCGCGTTCGAGTACTGCAACGCCATGATGGAGGACATGGGCGCGATGTCGACCGCCGCAATGTTCCCGGGCTTCGATTTCAGCGCGGTCCCGGCGATAGCCTATGCAAATCGTGACGCGCTGATAACGCCGCTGATCGACCGCATCATGGGAATCGCGATTCAGTCGCAACCCGATTTCACGGTTGTGCGCGATGAACTCGGATTCAATCTCTTCGATCCGGTTACCGGGCGACCGGACAACCTGATCGATCGCATGATCGCGCCGAACCCGGATCCGTTGGAGCCACAGGCGGATACGCGCGGCATCGCCAAGGGCGTCTGCGGAGCCGTTCTCGGCAGCGCGATCGCCCTGCTGCAGTAGCCGCAAGAGCAAGGACACGAGGCATCAGTTATGGCCAGATTACGCAATGCCCGACACTATGACGACCCGTTGCGTCATCCCGATCACCGGCGTCCCGTAACGCGCCGCGACTTCGTCGCCCAGGGATTCCTGACGGGTTCCGCCTGCGCGATGTCGGGCGGTTTGTTGAGCCTGTTCGCCGATCCCCGTGCGGTGCATGCTGCGTTGTCCGGCGATCTGGACACGGCGGGCTGCGGCATATCCGCGAGCGGTGCCGGCAAGATTCCGTTTATCTGCTTCGATCTGGCAGGCGGCGCCAATATTGCGGGCTCCAACGTGCTGGTCGGCCAGCAGGGCGGCCAGATGGATTTCCTGGGCACCGCCGGCTACCAGAAGCTGGGCCTGCCGGGCGACATGGTTCCCGGCCTGAACGAACCCGTGTCCGGACAGCCCTTCGCCAATACCGACTTCGGGCTGGCGTTTCACCTGGACAGCGCGTTCAAGCGCGGCATGGAAGCGAGCATGAGCCCGGGCCGCGGCGCACAGCTAAACGGCGCAATCATCCCGGCGCGCTCGGATAACGACACCGGCAACAATCCTCACAATCCGCTCTACGGGATCGCCAGGGCCGGCGCCAACGGCTCTATCCTGACGCTGGCCGGCACCGAGAACTCGGGCTCCGGCGGCAACTCCACCTTGCCGGCGACACTGATGGACCCGGAGCTTCGCCCGACCAAGGTGGACAGCCCGGGCGACGTTGTCGGACTGGTCGATACCGGGCAGCTGGTCGGCATCCTCAGCGCCAGAGATGCCACCGCGGTCATGGAGTCCGCCTATCGACTGAGCCGGCAGAAGATGGGCGTGGTGACCGCTGACGCCGTGCTGCAGGACATGGTCCGCTGCGGCTACATGAAGGCGGCGGACGTTGCGGATCGATTCGGCGGCGTGCCGCTCGATCCCGGTCAGGAACCCATCATCGGCGGTCCGACCCGCATCTTCACGGACACCGAGTACAACGACCCCGGACGGGATGGACGCGAGTTCCGCAAGACGGCATCGATCATGAAACTCGTGATCAACGGCTTTGCCGGCGCAGCCGTCATCGAGATGGGCGGCTATGACTATCACGGGGGTGCCCGCGCCGAGGGCGAGGTCAAGGACTTCCGCGCCGGACGCTGCATGGGCGCCTGCATCGAGTATGCGGCCCGCGTCGGCGTGCCGCTGATGATGTACGTCTTCAGTGACGGGTCGGTTTCCAGCGACGGCGTGATCGATAACTCCATCGATGGCCGGGGCAAGGGCGAGTGGGTCAGCGACAACTCATCGACTGCGGCGGCGTTCTTCATGGTGTTCAATCCGGCAGGCCGGGCCACCCTCAGGACCAGCCCCGGCAGGACCGCCGCGCAGCATCAGCAGATCGGCTACTTCGATGCCGGCGGCTCGGTCCAGCGCGCCGCCACGCCGGCCGGAAACAACGTCAACCTGCTCGTGAACACGGTGATCCTGAACTACATGGCTTTACATGGCGACGAAGGGAACTTCGCGACCCTGTTCCCGAATCACGGCCTGGGCAATACGGCACTGCGCGACAGCCTGACGGCATTCGAGCAGATAGTGAGCGGCACGATCGGTCCCCTGAACCCGACCTGATAATTAAGGGGACAGTTTACTTATTTCGTGGCGATTCTCGTACATCGCAACTATTACAGAAATAAGTAAACTGTCCCTTTAATTTGACAAATTTGCCATGCCGGTTGACGACCAGCTCAACGAACTGCTTGCCTGCCCGCGTTGCGACAAGTCCCCGCTCTCTTCGGAGAGCGGTACGCTGCATTGCGATGCCTGCAAAGTGGACTTTCCG
>JBHIDG010000313.1:0-3989 GCA_046760025.1 Woeseia sp.
GAATGGGTGGCAGGCTTACTCTGGAATCAGTGGCAGGAATGGCGTGGAATACGCATTCTGATGATTAGCTGAGGATCAGATGATGGTTTCGGAGCTTGGGGGCGCCAGCACGCATCAGCAGCCTAAATAGACCGGGAACTCGCACTGGTCCGTCTGGGGTTAGGTACCGCTACTCCGGACGCCCCGGAATATGCTCATCAAAGTCACGGACAGTTGCGCGGATATGCAGCGCCTAAGCTGTTGATTGCAGCTTGCTCTACGTCGGTTCCTCCGAACAGAATAGGACAATATCGTCTCGAATGTGTTACGAATCGTCCGTAATCATCATGCAATCAGCTTCTACCGTGGCGCAAGTGGTTTTCATAACTTCATGAAAAATAATATATTTATTGCGCCGATGATGGATTGGACAGACAAATTCTGAATTCGGCTTTTCAGTCAGGCGCTTACAAATTCATGTATGCCGCATGTCGCACCAATGTCGCACTACATTTCGCGCTGAACTGGCAACCAAAACCTGTTGCTCTTGGGGGATTTCCGTTCATATTATTGGTATGATTTATTCATACCAAGCATTTGGATCGAGAAACTGTGGTTACGGCCGTTAAGAAAACAATCTCGCTACCGGCGGATCTGGCGCGGCAGGTCGAGGAGATCGCCGAATCCGAGGGAAAAACCGTTAGCGCGGTGGTGCAGGATGCGCTGCGCATGGCGCGACGCGAATTTCTGAAGCAGGAATACAGAGGTATCCAGAGTTACTGGAGTACCAGGGCTCGTGAGAAAGGCATTCTGACGGAAAAGGATTTGAAAAGGTACGTCGGCGATTGAAGGTCGTTTTCGACACTAATATCTTCGTGTCGGCGTTTGTATTGCTTGGAAGTCGGGCGGACGCCGCGTTGAAACGCATCATTGACGATATCGATCAGCTCGTCGTCTCCAAAGCCATAATTGATGAACTCCTGACCGTGCTGTCGAACAAGTTTGCGCGAGACGTCGACGAACTTGCTCGCGTTGCCGTATTCCTTTCAGACTTGGCTCGGGTAGTTCGTCCTCAGGGCCGAGTCGACGTGCTGCAGGATGAAGCGGACAACCGCATTCTTGAATGTGCCAGAACAGGCAAAGCAGATTTGATCGTAACCGGGGACAAATCCATGCTTGAACTCGGTAGCTATCGCAACATCAAAGTCATTTCGTTACGAGACTACCTCGAGTTGTAAGGGAACTGTAGACTATCGACATGAAATCCGTCTTCTACTTCCTACTGGACATCTTCCAGCGACACACGCGCTGGGAGAAAGACAATGTCCAGGACACATCGGCATCGAGATCGCGATGCGCATGGCAGACTACTGCGAAAATACAGGCACCCGCATCACGGTGTTCGCTTTCCTCGTGGCGCGCCGAAATGGTGGCGCAAGCTATATATGAGCCGGCCGCGCCGGCGAAAGAATCGCATGCTATGTCACCTGGTGGAGAAGGGCGTTGATCCCGAAGGGCTGGTTTTTCCGCTCGGTAATCACAAGCCACACGTGTATTACTGGTAGTTGGCTTAGCGCATATCAGAAAACATCAAGATGAGAAACTCGACACGTTGCACAGAAATAGTGATTGCGCCGATGATGGATTGGACGGACAGATTTTGAATTCGCGTCTTGATTCAGATAGTTAGAGATTCAGATCAGTTGCATGACGCACCGAGTTTCTCGGCTCACTCTCAAGATAGGGCGCTGGACATCCGAGTTGATCCGGCGCCCGATAGCGCTGGTCAATGTCCGCTACTCCACGGTGCCAGATCCCGCTTAACCGCAAGCTCTCCGTGCCCGGGTTTCCCCGGCCGTGGAAAGCTTGTAGGCAGGGATAAATTGTCATACAATTGTATGACAATTTTCACGAGGTTTTTGTGTAATGCGGATAAATGCGCGGCTCGATGAAGACCACAGGCGCAAGCTGGAGTACTTGGTGCGTTCGACCGGCTCACGCGTCAGCGATATCGTCAAGCAGGCGATCGATCTGCTCTATGCCAATGCGAAGCAGGCGAAGGGCCGTGCTCGAGTATTGTTAACAAGATCGGGATTCGTTGGCTGCGGAGAAGCCTCAGAAGAACTGTCTTTGACATACAAAGACGAATTGAAAGAATCAATGCGCGCCAAGCATGGTAATCGCTGACACAGGGTTCTGGCTTGCGTTGGCAAACCGCAAAGACAGATATCACGAAGCTGCCAAGGACGCCCTTGGATCGTTGGACGAGCCGCTCACGACGACCTGGCCAGTCCTGGCGGAGACCTGCCACCTGTTGCTGCAACACCTAGGCAATCCGGCTCAGCAACAGCTAATCAAGGCATACAACAACGGTGCATTCGATGTATTTGATCTCACTCGTAATCACGCGTCGAGGATTCATAGGTACATGAAAAAGTATGCAGACCTGCCGATGGATCTGGCCGACGCGTCGTTGATTATTCTAGCCGAGCATTTGGGACACGGCCGTATACTCTCGACCGACCAACGGGATTTCCGGGCTTATCGTTGGAAACAACGCAAGCCATTCGAAAACCTATTGCTGACTAGTTAGGGCGAGCTGAACGCAGTCGAATCGCGATGAGAATATCTACAAACTGCCGAAAAATATCAATTGCGCCGATGATGGATTGGACCGATCGGCATTGTCGGTATTTTCTCAGGCTGCTTTCGCCACACGCCCGCCTTTATACGGAAATGATTACCGCCGCGGCACTGCTTTACGGTGACGCGGAAAAACTGTTGCGGTTCGATGCGGCGGAACATCCGGTCGCCTTGCAGCTAGGCGGCAGTGACCCCGATATGATGGCGACGGCGGCAAGCATGGGAGCCGATGCGGGTTACGACGAGATCAACATCAATGTCGGTTGCCCGAGTGACCGGGTGCAAAGCGGTCAGTTCGGTGCCTGTCTGATGTCCACGCCCGATGTGGTTGCCGAATGCTTTAGGGAAATGACCGGGGTGATCGACGTGCCGGTGACCGTCAAGACCCGCATCGGCGTTGATGATCACGACAGCTATGATTTCCTGCAATCCTTTGTTGCGATATTGGCAGATGCCGGTTGCAGGCGGTTCATCGTTCACGCACGCATAGCAATCCTCGACGGCCTCAGTCCCAAGGAGAACCGCACTGTGCCGCCGCTGGAATACCAACGGGTCTATCGGCTCAAACAGGAGTTTCCGGAGCTGGACGTAGTTGTCAACGGCGGCATCGAAAGCGCCAATCAGGTATCGGTACACCTCGAACACGTCGACGGCGTAATGGTCGGTAGGAAGGCGTACCACGATCCGTACTTTCTTGCGCAACTGGAACGTGCCTTGCCTGGCGGCGAGCAACGTCGGCCGCCCGGCCGGGTCGAGGTCGTCGAATCGATGATTCGCTACGCCGAGCGCGAGATGGCGCAAGGGGCCGAGTTGAAACACATTACGCGGCACATGCTCGGGCTGTTTGCGGGCCAGCCGGGAGCCCGTGTCTGGCGGCGTCACCTCAGCGAGTATGCACACCTGCCGGGCGCCGGCGTCGATGTACTTCGCGAGGCGCTGGCGAAACTGCCAAAAGCAGCATGAACGGGGACGGACCCCATGGGGTCCGTCCCCGTTAAACGTTACAATTCACGTCCATCGATACACTCAGAGTTAATGCAAGAACATGAGCGCCAAACCAGCAATCGCACGCGGAAAGAAACTGACCATGGCCGACAAGGCCGACATCCATGAGCTGTATGAAAAGTCGGTTCAAAACGTGGAACACGAAGTCGAGTTCCTTCAAAAGACATTTCAGGCAGTACGCGGTCGCACGGCGCATGTTCTTAGAGAGGACTTCTGCGGTACGGCCAGCGTGTGCTGTGAATGGGTACGCCAGGGCCAGGAGTTCCAGGCATTCGGCGTCGACATCGATCCTGCCGTGCTGGAGTGGAGTCGCGGACATCGGGTGGCACGATTGTCTGCCGCCGACCAGGCCCGGGTCAGCC
>JBHIDG010000314.1:0-3980 GCA_046760025.1 Woeseia sp.
CGCCGCTTGACCAGATGAAGACCGGCCTTAGCAACATGCAGACTTTCGACGAAATCCACAACAATCCGATGATGGGTTCCTTCGGCGGCCGTGGCTGGGAGTGGGTCTCGAACTTCGTAGCGCTCGGCGGCATCTGGCTGATGCTGAAGAAGGTCATCCGCTGGCAGATTCCTCTTGGCGTGCTTGCCGGATTGTTGATTCCGTCCGCAATCATTTACTGGATCGATCCCGGCGTGCATGCAAGTCCGGGTTTTTATCTGTTCAGCGGCGGCACCATGTTGTGTGCGTTCTTCGTGGCGACGGACCCGGTTTCCGCCGCGACGAGCCCCAGGGGGCGCCTGGTCTACGGCTTCGGAATCGGATTTCTGATATATGCGATTCGCCGGTGGGGAAGTTATGCGGACGGCGTGGCGTTTTCCGTCCTGCTCATGAATATGGCTGTACCGGCGATCGATTACCTGACCAAGCCGCGTATCGTCGGACACGAGAGATTCGAGAAGTGGCATCACAAGTCGCGAAGCTGAGCCGCAACCGCATGCCGGTCTGGAGTGCCGGGCTGATTCTAGCCGTAATCGCGGCCGTGTGCACGACGTTGGTCGCTCTGACGCACGGCCTCACGGAAGAGCGGATCGCCGCGATCGATCGGGCCTGGCTCGAGCGAAACCTCAAACCCGCGCTCGCCGGCGTCAAATACGACAACAACCTGTTGGATTCCATACTGACCATCCCGGCGCCCCACGAACTGCCGGGCGAGGAATCCGTAATCGTCTATCGCGCAGTTCACGAGGGCAAGCCGGTCGCCGCCTTGTTCGTGGTTTCGACGCCCAACGGCTTCGCCGGTCCCATCAGGCTGCTTGTGGGCATTGACGAAACCGGCATGATGACGGCTGCGCGGGTACTCCGCCATCGGGAGACGCCGGGGCTCGGCGACTTCATCGACTCGGCCAAGTCGAACTGGATAGACCAGTTTGAAAGCAAGTCGCTGTCCGCTCCGGATCGGCTGCTCTGGGCGCTCGAGCGCGACGGCGGCGAATTCGACCAGGTCACCGGCGCCTCCGTAACCTCGCGCGCCGTGGTCCAGGCAATCAAAGAGACGTTGCTATACTTCGAGGCCAATCGGCAGGCGATTTTCGCAGGGCTATGAGTACGACGAACATGCGGCTGGTACGCAAAGCGCTCTGGGACGAGAATCCGGGACTGGTGCAATTGCTCGGTCTGTGCCCGCTGCTGGCCGTCACATCCACGTTTGTTAACGGCTTCGGCCTAGGTGTCGCGACCGTGATCGTGATGGCAGGCTCGAACCTGCTGGTTTCCGCCACCCGCAAATGGCTTATGCCCGAGATCCGTATTCCGATCTATGTGCTGATCATCGCCTCGCTCGTTACCTGCATCGAACTGCTGGTCAAGGCCTGGTTTCCGGCGCTCGACCGGTCCCTCGGCATCTTCGTCCCGCTGATCGTGACGAACTGTGCGATCCTCGCGCGGGCCGAGGCCTTTGCATCGAAGAACCCAGTACTGCCATCCATTGCCGACGGTATCGGCATGGGTGCCGGATTCGCGATCCTGCTTTGCGCGATCGGCGCATTCAGGGAGCTTGTCGGCAACGGCACCGTCTTGTCGCGCCTCGATTTGTTGGTCGGCGGCGAACCCCTCGGCGGTCTGACGATATTCGATGGCCGATTCCTGATTGCCATACTGCCGCCCGGCGCATTTTTCAGCCTCGCGCTCGCAGTCGCAGCCAAAAACGTGGTCGAGCGGCGCCGCAGGCGCGCCGCCGGCTTTCGTCTGTCAATCTGAGGTCGAGATAGACAGCCTGTGAACAGCGACAAGCGAGCAGGTATCTACAGGCGACTGCGCCGCAACGACCCGAATCCGGATACCGAGCTGGAGTACCAGAGTCCGTTCGAATTGCTCGTATCCGTGATTCTGTCGGCGCAGGCGACCGACGTCAGTGTCAACAAGGCGACGGCTGTCCTCTTCCGCCTCGCCAATACACCCGAGGCCATTGTCGACCTCGGCGTCGAAGGCTTGAAACGCCACATCAAGAGTATCGGGCTGTATAACAGCAAGGCAGACAACATCGTCAGGACCTGCCGCATAATTATCGACAGGCACGCAGGCGAAGTCCCGACAACGCGCGAGGAACTGGAAGCGCTGCCGGGCGTTGGACGAAAGACCGCCAGCGTGATTCTCAACACCGCGTTCGGCGAGCCGACGATCGCGGTGGACACTCACATCTTCCGAGTGGCTAACAGGACCGGACTGGCAAAGGGAAAAACGCCACTGGAAGTCGAGAAACGCCTGACCAAACTGACACCGGAGGCGTTTCGCCGGCATGCTCACCATTGGTTGATTCTCCATGGCCGCTACGTCTGCAAGGCGAGAAAACCGTTATGCGGCGAGTGTGTCATCGCCGACCTCTGCGAATTCCGCGGCAAGGAGCTGCCGGCGTGATCTTCGGGCAGGACAGACAGGAGCTGAGGCAGATGTATGCCGAAGCCTGGCGAAAGACTCAGGGCGGTGAGCTGCTGTCGCCGCTCGAGGCGCAGATCGCACAGGTCATCGAGGATCACCCGGAGTACCAGTCCTGCCTCACCGCCGACGGTCTCGAGGAGTCATTCAGTCCCGAGGGCCGAAAGACGAACCCGTTTTTACACATGGGCCTGCACCTCGCTATCCGCGAGCAGGTCACCACGAATCGGCCTACCGGAATTTCAGATTTGTTCCAGCAACTTACAGCGAAAATCTCGGATGTACATGAAGTCGAACACCGGATGCTCGACTGCCTGGCGGAAACGCTCTGGGAGGCGCAAAATCGGAATACGCCGCCGGACGAACGACAATATCTCGAGCGGCTGCGGAATCTCGTCCACCAGGCGGTAATAAGTTCGGGGAATTCAAGGTCTATTTGATCGATTTCCACCCGGCAGGGATTGATGACAGACGACCAGCGACAGTATCCGGTTGCAGGCGCAGGCCTGGGCCTGAGGCGCGGTTTCATTGACCAGTTGATGGTCGACCCGCCTGACGATGTCGATTTCATGGAGGTCGCGCCCGAGAACTGGATCAACGTAGGCGGAAAGCTGGGGGAGAAATTCCGTTTTTTCAGGGACCGTTATCCGTTACTGATCCACGGCCTGTCCCTGAGCATCGGCGCGCCGGCCCCGCTGAATGAATCGCTTCTGCTCGACATCAAGTCATTCATGGACGAGCACGACATTCGATTCTACTCGGAACATCTCAGCTATTGCGGCGATGATGGTCAGCTGTATGACCTGATGCCGATCCCGTTCACGGAGGATGCCGTTCATTATGTCGCCGGTAGAATCCGGTGCGCCCAAGGCATCCTCGAGCGACGCATGGCGATCGAAAACGTCTCTTACTACGCCCCGTCCGATACTTCATTAAAGGAAATCGACTTCGTGAAAGCAGTGCTCGAAGAGGCTGACTGCGATCTACTGCTGGACATCAACAACATCGTCGTAAACGGCATCAATCACGAATACGATGCAAGAGACTTCATGCTGGCAATGCCGAAAGAGAGAATCAGCTATTTCCACCTGGCCGGTCATTACGTCGAGGCCGAAGACCTACGCGTGGACACGCACGGCCAGCCGGTTTCCAGCGCGGCGTGGAAATTGCTGGCCGAGGCGTATGCGCATTTTGGCCCGGTTCCGACTCTGCTGGAGCGGGATTTCAACTTCCCACCCGTGCCGGAGCTCATCGACGAGGTGCGACGTATCAAGTTGATGCAGGCAGACGCAGCGGACGTGCCGCTCGCGGAGTCCGCAGGTGGCTGACTTACCCGAGTTTCAGCGCAAGCAATACGAATTTGCCGCGCACATCCGTGACCCACGATCACAAGCAGCGCCCGATGGTATCGAAGACCGCCGGATGGCGATTTACCGGGACCTGTTTTTCAACAACCTGTCCAGTCTTCTCGGCAGCTCATTCCCGGTGCTGAAAAAGATCTCCGGGAA
>JBHIDG010000315.1:0-3974 GCA_046760025.1 Woeseia sp.
GCTGAGGACCGAGATTCGCTACAACACTTCCGAGACGCACCAACGAATCGCACTGGCCGTCCAATCGATGTGGAGGGAAATCCTGGGCGTAGAGGCGACATTGATCAACGAAGAGTTCCAGGTGCTCCTGTCCAACATGCGTAACATGCAGGTCACGCAGGTTTTCAGGTCGAGCTGGATGGGCGACTATAACGACGCGCACACTTTTCTGCAGGTGTTACTGACCGGCAACCCGGCGAATATGACCGGCTACGCGAGCGAGGAGTACGACTCGTTGATGCGGCGCGCGGCCGATCAGACCGATATGTCGCGACGCAGGCTTTTCCTCGAGGAAGCCGAGCGCGTGCTACTGGCAGATCAGCCGGTCATTCCAATCTACTTCTTCGTGAGCAAGCATCTGGTCAACCCGCGCATCGAAGGCTGGGGAGACAATGTGCTGGATTACCATTACAGTCAGCACCTGAGTATCGCCGAATCCGATTAAGCTCAAATGCTGCGATTTGCCTTGCTGCGACTCCTCACGGCAATTCCCACCCTGCTGCTGGTGATTGTGCTCGCGTTTCTCATGGTGCACGCGGCGCCGGGCGGGCCTTTTGATGCTGAACGCGCTTTACCGCCGGAGATTGAGGCGAACATCGCTCGCGCCTATCATCTCGACGAGCCACTGGCGCAGCAATTCGCGAGGTATCTCGGCGGCGTGCTCAAAGGCGACCTGGGGCCGTCGTATCGCTATCGCGACTACACGGTTTCCGAACTGATCGGCAAAGCCGTTCCCGTTTCGCTGCAACTCGGTGTTCTTGCGATGGCACTCGCCGTGCTCGTCGGCATTGGCGCCGGCACGCTGGCAGCGCTCAAACAGAACTCCGTGGTCGACAGGTTGGCGATGGCATTCGCGATGACCGGAATCTCCATTCCGGTTTTCGTGATTGCGCCTCTGTTGATTATGTTGCTGGCCGTGCAGCTCAAATGGTTGCCGGCTAGTTGGAGCGGCAGTACGGGGGGCTGGCGCTTCTTGTTGCCGGTCGTTGCGCTCGCGCTGCCGCAGATCGCATACATCGCGCGCCTGACACGTGCCAGCCTGATCGAGGTGCTGGGCAGCGATTTCATTCGCACGGCGAGGGCGCAGGGGCTCGGCACGGCTGCAATCGTTCGCTACCACGCATTGAAACCGGCAATGTTGCCGGTTTTGTCCTACATGGGGCCGGCCGTTGCGGCGATTCTTACTGGTTCGGTCATTGTCGAAGAAATATTCGGCATACCCGGCGTTGGACAATTCTTCGTGCGTGGCGCGCTGAACCGTGATTACACCCTGGTCCTCGGTATCGTGATCTTTTACGCGGCGTTGGTTATTTTGCTGAACTTCATCGTAGATGTGCTGTACAGCTTTCTCGACCCGAGGATACGTCATCGGTGAATGCCGTTCTGTCCAGGCTTGCGACAGCGATGCGCGGCTCTCGGCCGATCGGGGTGACCGGGGGCATTCTGCTCGTCGTTGCCGTTGTGGCTGTCATCGGTCCGATCGTCAGCCCGCACAGTTATCTCGAAACGGATTTCGACGGACGGTTCATCGGGCCGACGCTCGGCAATTTTCATGTCTTCGGCACCGACGACCTCGGGCGGGACCTGTTCGTGCGTACGCTATTGGGCGTGCAGGTTACGCTTGTAGTCGCCGTGGTCGCCAGCATTGTCAGTCTCGTCATCGGCGTCGCGTACGGCGCGGTCGCCGGTTATGTCGGTGGTCGCATGGACGCAGTCATGATGCGTGCGGTCGATGCGCTTTACGCGCTGCCTTTCATTTTCCTCGTCATCCTGTTGATGGTGGTGTTCGAAAGAAAATTCCTGCTGATCTTCGTCGCGATAGGCGCAATCAACTGGCTGGACATGGCGCGCATCGTGCGGGGACAGACGATCAGCCTCAAACAGCGGGAGTTCGTCGACGCGGCAAGATTGATGGGTGTGCCGTCGTGGAGGATCATATTGCGGCACATCACGCCGAACCTGTTCGGCGTGATCATCGTGTATGTCACGCTGACCATTCCGCAGGCCATACTGGTCGAGTCGTTTCTGAGTTTTCTGGGATTGGGGGTTCAGGAGCCGAAGACCTCACTCGGCGCGCTGGTGAACGGCGGCGTCAGCCAGATGGAACAGGCGCCGTGGTTACTGTTGATACCGGCCACGGTGCTCGCATCGATTCTCCTGTGTTTCAATTTCCTCGGTGACGGTCTGCGCGACCTCGCCGATCCGCGGCAGGAAGCCAAATGAGACTCCTTGCAACAAACGGTCTCAGCGTCAGCTACCCGGAAACGCCGCTGGTGGTCGACGATCTGAGTTTCTCGATCGAGAGAGGGGAGTCGCTCGGGCTGGTCGGAGAATCCGGTTCGGGCAAGACCCAGACCGCGCTGTCGATCATGGGCCTGCTGCCGGCGAATGCCGACGTGTCGGGAGAAATCCTGTTCGACGGGACAAACCTGCTGGGCGAGTCCGAACAGTCGCTGAACCGGTTCCGGACCCGGCGCATGGGCATGGTTTTTCAGGATCCGATGTCTGCCCTGAACCCCTACGTCCGCATTGGCGATCAGCTTACACGAATTCTGATCGAGCACGGCCTGGCGAGCAGTGACGAAGTGAACGCGCGAGCGCTCGAAATGCTGCGGATGGTCGGTCTGCCGGATGTGGAAAAACAGTTCAGGTCATATCCGCACCAGTTATCCGGCGGAATGCGGCAGCGGGTGATGATTGCCGCGGCTTTGATCGGGGAACCGGAACTCCTGATCGCGGACGAAGCGACCACGGCGCTCGATGTCACGGTGCAGGCTCAAATTCTCGGACTGTTGCGGGACCTGAGGGAAAAACTCGATACGGCAGTGCTTCTGATAACGCATGATCTCGGGGTCGTCGCCGGTAATTGCGAGCGCATGATTGTGATCAGGGGCGGGCAGCTTGTCGAAGAGGGCACGACGCAGCGGATATTCTCGGACCCTGAGCATTCGGCAACCCGGGCGATGCTGGCAGCTGCGAGGCAGGTGGACTCGCTGGTGAGCAATACCGAGCGGGCTGCCGGGGAACCGGTCCTCGAGATCGAAGATCTGGCAGTCAGTTACGCCGCACCGGGGGAGCGAAGGAGCCGCATCAAGCTCGAGGCTGTCAGACAACTCAGTATGAGAATCGTCTCCGGCGAGACGGTGGCGCTCGTGGGCGAGTCCGGCTCGGGCAAAACCACGCTCGCACGGGCAATCGTCGGTTTGCTGCCCGCACAGAGCGGCCGGCTGTCGCTCCTTGGAGAAGCGATAACGGGTCAGATCGGCACCAGGTCCAAGAGGCAGTGTCGCGATGTGCAAATGGTGTTTCAGGATCCGGTGGGGTCTCTTGACCCGGCGATGCGGGTCGAGGACATCGTTACGGAACCGCTCACGGTACACGAGCCGGATGCGATCAGGGCAAACAAGGAGCTGATCGTGGCCGGGATGCTTCGCAGGGTCGGACTCGACGAGTCGCTGCGGAAACGGTTTCCGCATGAGTTGTCCGGCGGTCAGGCACAGCGTGTCGCAATCGCGCGCGCGCTCGTGTTGAAACCGAAGATTCTGATCTGCGACGAGGCGGTGGCGGCACTCGATGGCTCGGTTCGTCAGGACATACTCGAGCTGCTGCGGGCGGAGCAGGCGCGGACGGGTCTGTCCTTGATCTTCATTACACATGACCTCGGAACGGTCAGACAGATCAGCCACCGCGTTCTCGTCATGTATCTGGGGCGGCTCGTCGAGCAGGCAGATACCGAGTGCCTGTTCATGCGGCCCAAGCATCCGTATACCAAAGCGCTTCTCGATGCTGTCCCGATCGCCGATCCGGCAGTCGGCATCGTCGTATTGAGCGAACTCGGAGAAGCGCCGTCGATGCTGCGGCCACCGCCCGGCTGCGTGTTTCATCCCCGCTGCCCGGATTCGATCCTGCGCTGCAGCGACGAAATGCCCGAGCTC
>JBHIDG010000316.1:0-3973 GCA_046760025.1 Woeseia sp.
CCTCAGTCTCGCGCGGGATCATGTCAGCACCTGATTGAGCCGGGTGCATCGGGGATGCCGCAATCACGCCCGCCGACATGGCGCTGATCATTACCGAAAGCAGCACGGTAAGCCCCACTAAAAAGCGCGAGTGTCTGCAAGCTGGTCTCATGGCTTTATTCTCATTACGCGCACTATGACGCTGATTCGCGGTCTCGTTTCCCGGTCCAGGACGTTTATTCGAGCGGCGTGAGATCCCAGGCGAGAGGCAACCCTTGCATGCTCATTACGACGTGATTGAGCACGTAAAACGCAAGCAGTGTAACGAGCAAGGCGGCCGACCAAAGGACCAATTTTTGCAACTTTCCACGACGGTCAGAATCGCTTGTCATGACGTCACCGAGTACCGTATGGCCTGTTCGGAGCTGGACACCATCATCGGTCATGATCCGTGATTCACCACCACGCCGCCGGAGTAAATGAGCAACCACCAAAAGAACACGGCAAGCGCGACCAAGGTAGCAATGAACAACGTTGCTCCCCAACCCGTGCGCTGGCCCACGTTGTTACGTCTCTCGTCTTCGTTATCCATACGCAACCACCTTGTGCAAGGGCCCGTCAGTCTGGAGGTATAGCCTTACTTCGTGACTGCAAGCGAACGGACATAGTTGACAAGATCCCAGACGTCTTCTTCGTGGCCTTTGAAACGGTCGTGGGAAGGCATGGCTCCGCCATCCAGGCCTGTGAGCAGGGTGCGGTACAGATCTTCCGGTCGACTGCCGGCCTTAAACGAATTAGGCATGGTCAGATTGGCCGGCGGCAATAACATTCCGTTGTCGTCTTTCAACTCCGGCGCCTTTTCGCCGTTGCCTCTACCGCTGCCGCCATGGCACTCCCAACAACCTGCAAGCTGATATAGCTCGTATCCGCGCTGTACGCTCATGGCCGTAAGTGGTACGGGCGAACCGACCACCTTGATGGGTTCCGGCTGGACACCCTCGAAATCTGCGGGGGCGAGGCTCTTGATGTAATACACTAATTTCCACCGGTCCGGTGAATCTAGGCCGACAAATCCAGGCATGTATCCGACGATCCCCCGCGTGATTGTCCGGAACAGATCTTCGTCGAGAGGCGGCTCGCCGCTTTCGGTGGAACGAAACTTATACGGGCCGAGCGTGAAGTCCCGCGGATGTGGTCCGGTATCACGGCTGAGAAAAAAAGCTACCGGGCCTTTACCGGTGCCGTCTTTTCCATGACAGTAGATGCAAGCACGGTCGTAGATACGACGGCCGTCAGCGATGGTTCCTTCGTTCACTGGCGGGCGTTCATTATATTGCCCGATGTTGATAGGCATTGACTTGCCCTGCAAATCCTGAGCGATCGACAGCGGGTTGTGAAGAATGAATAGGAGACCGGCAAGTGTCAGTCCCTTTGCGATCTGTTTGATAATGTTCATATCGCCTTCCCCTTTTGCTCAAAACGCCATATCGACGCCGACGGTTACCATCGACGTCAGATTGCGTGCCGGATGCTGATCACCACCTAACGCCGCCGGCAATGCTACCGAGCTCTCTAGGTTGATATGGGCGCGCCCGTATAGAGCGACATTCGGGGCGGGATAATATTTAGCAATCAAGCCTACAAGAGACGCTTTCTGATTGATTTGTGGGTCAGTACCCTGAAGTGGTGGTGGCAATCTGACCAGCCCGCCCGAGTCCATGTAGTCATAACGAAGTCCCAGAAGCCAGTTGTGGGTGAACAGCCAGTCTGCTTCGAGGCTGATACCCATGGCATCGGTTTCCCAATCGGAAGCAGCCGCCGGGCCTGCGAATATCGGTGCGTCAATTTCATCAAGAATGATGGTGCCGTAAACATCGAGAAACTTGTGCTGCCAACGGGCGCCTACACCCCACCGTGTCCAGTCCAGCGTGTTGGTCGAGAAAACCGGTACTCCAGCGGGACTCAATGTTGCCCGGGCCGCATCGGGGGCAACGTAATAGAATCCCGAGACCTGCAGTGCCGAGTAATCTCCCTGCAACAGGTCGTAACGCAGCATGAAGTAACTGTCCCAGCGTGTGTCGGGTTCGTCCTCGGCTGTCTCATGCTGTGTTGTACCGACCTGGTAAAGGAAACGCTCCCCGAAAAGCCTGCCATAGACTGTTGCTCCGGTCTCTGCCGGAGAATTAAAAAGAAACGGTTCGAAGGGCAGGATGGAAAATTCCTCTTCGCCCACGGTTTCCGGTCCGTTCGTCAAACCGAACATCTTGCTGGAAAATGCCAGTGGCAGCAGCGGAATGCGATTGATCTCCGGTGGAAAATCCTCTGTATGTGCGTTCGGAAATATGGGATTGAGTTGCTGCCGATGAGTCGGGAAAGAATACATGGATGATGGATCGAATTCGCCGATCTTGAAATTCAATGCCTGGTGTCCGAGGCTGTTGCTTGCGATATTGCTGAAAACCAGTAACGCACGCTCAAATATCAATGCCGCTCCCTCGTGTTCACCCGGCGCATATTCTCCTTCAATGAAGAAGCCGATGTTTTCGGTCGCCGTCCCTGCGAAAAATAGATTGATCACATTGGGAAAGACGAACTCCACATCATCCGTGGCCTCGGTCGGCTCCCTGAATTCGGCCTTTTGAACGTCGCCACGAAAACGTACGGCCATGAAATTGCTGATGTCATCGAGCGTCACACCGTGCAGTGGCCCCCCGAACAGATCCTTCATCGTGGTTCCGCCATCCTCCGTTCCGGGAAGTTGGTAGCCGTTTTCCAGGAATCGTTGGCCGTATGCGTTGAGCCTCGGCTGGCGCGTATGGCACGCATTGCAGGTGACATCGTATTTGCGTGCGAATGCCGGTACGGCCTGCGCGCTTTCGCCCAGAAAGCTTATCGCGGCAAGTAACCCGATCAGGAGCGCCGACATTCGTAGGAGTATCCGGCGTTGCCGCAGAAATATCCATCGTCGTTCAGACATAGTTGACCTCCCCTTGGCTTTCGAAGCGCCAATTACCAGTAAACTGGACGATCGGGTAAATTCTTATCCAAGTAGATCCGCGGTTAGTACCGTGGCTTATACGTACTTCGATAGGGTTTGTAGCGGACGCAGGAAACGTTTGCCGCTCTGCACGTTGCTGTAGCCATCCGACTGATTCCAATCAGAATTAGAATGGCAGTTTTATGTGAGCACATCTTGATTCGGGCGGGCAGCGCAAACACGGGTGTTAGCAGGCGGGACTGCGGGGTTACTATTAAGTATTAACCACAATGCCGGGGTAGCACGGATTCATGTCAAATCAGGAAAAGGAATATAGCGCGCCCTGGAGCGGTTGCTCGGGTTTCCCACGGCGCGGGCCGCGCTTCTTGTGCTCCTTCAATGCTCGCAAAGAAGGTACGCTTGATTTGCGATCTGTCGCCAATCATCCCATTCCGGCCTGACATCAGGCGCCGCTCATGATATTACTTGCAGTCCATAGCCTCCACGGCGCATTACGCTAAGCGGGCGATACCGCCGTAACCGAGCGGTGCAATGACGGAGCAAAGCGGAAAAAATATTCTCGAAATCGGCACTGAAGCCATGCAGGCCGAACACAAAAGTCAGTTCGCGATGGTGGATTCGCTCTGTGAAGCCCTGCGACAGGGACGTGACCGCTCCGAGATCGACGATATTCTCGAGCAGGTAATCGACTACACGCACGTACATTTCATGGCCGAACAGCTTCTCATGCGTCTGCATGAATACCCTCAATACCGGACGCACTGTCAGGAGCATGCCAGCCTCCTCGAACAATTCCAGGCGTTGCGAAAAGGCGTTGGGATGGGCACGGTGACAGATGTGCTCGATTCTATCGACCACGTGCGTGCGAAGTTGCATGCTCACATCGGGGGATCTGACCGCGCGCTAAGCAACTTTCTGGGAGATTGCGGTGCGCCGGTTCCATGAATCCTGTTGGCGCGAACGATTTTGGATCTGATTCCCGTTGCCGCCTTTCTC
>JBHIDG010000317.1:0-3973 GCA_046760025.1 Woeseia sp.
AAAAAGGGGACAGTTTACTTATTTCGGCAAACGAAATAAGTAAACTGTCCCCTTTTTCACTGTCCCCTTTTTCACCCTCATAGTGTCGCGATGCACTCGATCTCGACGCGTGCATTAAGGGCGAGGCCGCTGGCGCCCAGCGCGCTGCGGGCAGGCGGGTTTTCAAAATAGGTCGTATAGACCTCGTTCATCGCGGCCCACTCGCCTATGTCGGCAAGGAACACGGTGCATTTAACGACCCTGTCCATGGATGAGCCGAATTGCTCGGCAACCGCCTTGATATTATCGAGCGTCTGTCTGGTCTCCGCCTGAATGCCACCCGGCGCCAGGTCCAGCGTACCGGGCATGACACCGATATTGCCCGACAGGTAGAGCGTGTTATCGACCCGGACGGCAGAGGAGAATGGTAGCTGACGGTCTGCCATCCCCGGCATCATGAGATAGGCAACCCGTGCCGGCTTCGATTCGTGTTCGTGTGGCGCCTGCTGGCAGGCGGCGAGTGTGACCATGCAGCACAGCAGGATGGCGGGAATTACGTTTTCTCTTTGATACATCGTTTACCCTCAGATTTCGTTGGCTTGCGCGGAGGCCGCAATGTGCTCGGCGGCGCGGAATGCCAGCGCCATTATCGTCATTGTCGGTTGGCCCCGTCCCGACGTTACGAAACTCGACCCGTCGCACAGGAACAGGTTGGGAATATCATGGGTGCGATGAAACCTGTCGACAACCGATGATGCCGGGTCATCACCCATGCGACAGGTGCCCAGCAGATGCGCACCGCCTGCCTGCTCATGCACGGGATAGCGCCACGACCGAATCGCGCCGGCCGCATCGAAAAGCTCCATGGCCCGGTCCTGCAGAAATTTCGACATCGCCAGATCATCCGGATGGTCTCTGTACGTCATCCTGATCGACGGCCGACCCCAGGTATCCGTGTGTGTCGGGTCGATCGAAATATTATTGCTGTCAACTGCCAGCGACGTAGTGCTGCCGACAATCGTCATCTGGTGCCGGAAATTCGATGCCAGCATGTCCTTGTACTCGGCGCCCCAGCGCGGAGCGCCGGGTGGAATACTGAAGTTCGCGAAATTGATCGGCGTTGCGGCGAACAGTGGACGGGCATCGATGCCGCCGCCGCCATAGAAGCCGCGCGCCGGATTCGAGCCGTAGAAGTCGTGGATGATGCGTGTTACCTGAACGCCCTTGTATTCATTCAGCGGATGTTCGAAAAGTCCCTCTGCCACCGAATGGCCGTTCAACATCAGGTTCCTGCCGACGAAGCCGCTGGAATTGGCCAGGCCGTCCCGGAAACCGTCATTCGCGGAGTTGAGCAACAATCGCGGCGTCTCGGCGCCGTTGGCGCATACGATAACGGCTCTGGCCTTTTGAGACTGCTCATGCCCGTCGGGCTCGTAGTAAAGCACTTCACTTATTCTGCCGTTTGCGTCCGTTTCGAGGCGAAAAACAGCGCAGCGGCTGCGCAACTCGCAGTGACCGCTTGCCTCGGCCAGCGGAATCATCGCGACCAGCGTGGATGACTTGGCGCTCACTTCGCAGCCGAAGCCCATGCAGTAGCCGCAGTTGATGCAGCTTGGGCGGCCATTGAAAGGCCTGGACAGGATCGCCAGCGGTTCTACCTGCGCGTGCAGGCCGAGTTTCCTGGCACCGCGTTCGAGCAATACGCCGGCAGATTTGATCGGTACAGGCGGCATCGGAAACGGCCTCGATCGTGGTGAATCGAACGGCCCGGGAGCGCCCGAGATGCCGATCTCCCAGTCGACCCGGGTGTAGTACGGCTCGAGATCGTCGTAGCTTATCGGCCAGTCCGTAAAGTTCGTGCCGCTGATCGGCCCGAGCACGGACCGCTCTTTGAAATCGATCTCCCGGAACCGCCAGAAGTTGCCCGAGAAGTGCACGCTGCTGCCCCCGACCGTTTGCGCGTATTCGGCCGGCAGATGTGACTCGAGAACGGTCGCGACCTTGCTTGCGTCGTTTCGAAAAGTCTGCTGGTGGACTTCGGGGGGGCCACCGAGAAGCTGGTTGTAATAGACCACGGACAGCTCGTCATGAGTGAAGTCATGCGGCTTGCGGTAAGGACCCTGCTCGAAGAGAACGACATCGAACCCCGCCGTCGAAAGCTCCTTCGCAATAATGCCGCCGGCCGACCCGGAACCGACGATGGCGAAGTCCACGGGTTCACGCGTGGGGAATCTGGCGGCGGCTTCATTCGGCATCTTTCTGCCCCCGCATATACTCGGCATCGTAATGGCCGAATGGTGGCTGCCAGGCACCGTGGCGCCCTTCGAATCTGATCAGCTTCCAACCGACGTTATCGCGATTGCCGCCATAGGAACTCATGGCAAAGAATCCACAAAGCGTCATGAAATGCATCTGCAGGAAGAAATCCGTTTGCTCGCGCGATTGCAGATACTGGTCCTCATCAAATTCATCCAGATCCGAAAATAGTCCTGCACCGGGATAAGCGGCTGCTATGCCGGCCTGAAAATCGGCGAGGCCCCGGCGCGCGTCCGGCAGTTCGCCAGCCATGATGGTGCCGAACGCTTTGTCCATGAAATATATAACGCCGGCTTCACGGGCACCGGGTGTGTCGGTCGTCGGAAGAATGCGCGCTGCAATTGCATCGAACTCCCGCGCTTCGGTCGGCGAGAGGATGTCAAGGGCATGGCTTTCGTCTCTGGCCGTGCAGGCTAGCTCCGATCAGGCAAAGATGGCGGCTACCGAGCCCGTACTCCGAATGAAGAGGCGGCGCGAAATCCTGTCGCCTGGCATATCGATCCCCCGCACAGTGGGTCTAATTCGCCGCAAAGCTAGCATAGTCCGTGGTGAATCGCGCCACGGGCGCGACAGGTCGTCCTGCATGTGACTTAAGATCATGATAAATAAGAGAAAAATGCGGCGATTCGCCGGCGGAACGACAACACAGAATGAGCCATCGACTACCCGCTCAGATCCAGATCGCCTAGTATTGAGGGCTGATGGGACGACTGACCACACACGTACTGGATACGGCTCACGGTAAACCCGGAGCCGGTATGTCCGTAAAACTTTTCTCCCTGGAGAACGGCAGGCATCTCATTGCGGCAGCCGTGACCAATAACGATGGCCGTACGGACGAACCCCTGCTGGAAGGAGATACCTACCGAGCGGGCAACTACGAACTCGAATTCGAGGTGGGGCCCTATTTTGCGAATACGGCCACGGCCGACGATCCACCGTTCCTCGACGAGGTCGTTATTCGTTTCTCGCTTGCCAATGACCTGCACTACCACGTGCCGTTGCTCGTATCTCCGTGGAGTTACACGACGTACCGCGGAAGCTAGCGCCGATGAACGCGGACACCATTCGTTTCGTGCTTGATGGGGGACTCGTCGAGATTCGGAATCCCGACCCGACGCGCACTGTCCTGCAATACCTTCGCGAGGACCTGCGAAAGACCGGCACAAAGGAAGGCTGCGCGGAAGGCGACTGTGGCGCCTGCACCGTTGCGATTGCGGAGACGGATCGATCCGGCGATCGTCTCGACGTCCGGGCGGTCAACTCCTGTATCCAGTTTCTTCCGACCCTCGATGGAAAAGAGCTGATCACTGTCGAAAACCTCCGGCGCGGCGACGGCAGCCTACATCCCGTGCAACAGGCGATGGTTGATTGCCACGGATCACAGTGCGGCTTTTGCACGCCGGGTTTCGTCATGTCCCTGTTCGCCCTGTACAAGAACGTTGCGGCGCCCGGAAGGCGCGAGATAGACGACGCGCTTGCCGGGAATCTGTGCCGCTGCACAGGCTACCGGCCGATTATCGAGGCCGCCCAAGAAATGTATGCATACGAGAAGTCCAGGGGCTCGTGGATCGAGGAGCCGTACACGCCGAAAGGAAAGCCCGGGGCGGACGAAAAGAAGAAAGTCGAGCTGCTGAAATCCGCCGGGCGGCCGGCGATGCTTTCGATCCGGAACGGC
>JBHIDG010000318.1:0-3968 GCA_046760025.1 Woeseia sp.
CACGTCTGTCCGGTACTGGGAAGGCGCCGTCGATGCCGCCGGTCAGCGAAACGGGCACGCAATTACCGGCCGCGGCTATGTTGAATTGACGGGATATGCTGGAATAGATGCTAAGGCCGCTGATTCAGACCGCAGTCGTTGACGAAAAATTCGATGACCTGCAGCAGGACAAGCACGGAAGATATTAACTGGCGGGGTCACCAACTTTACGGTCGGCACCCGGACCTGATCCGGAGTCAGCTCTTGAAGGTGTCTTTCAGACGATCCAGCAATCCGGCCGACGTCTCATCGCCGTCATCGTCGTCGGACCGCGGCTTGCTGTGGGCACTCAGGGTCTTCAGGGTCGCCGTGATCGACGTGTTGAACTGATTCTCGATTGGTTCAGGCTGCGGGCCGCGCTTTGCCGGCGGAGCGTGGCTGTCCTGCGCGGTCGGTTTTTCGAGGTTGGTGGCTGCCTGTTGCGGCGGCCGCGGCGTGTTGACTGCCGCTGCGGGCGGCGGTGAAACGGAAGGCTGGCGCGCTGCGGCGCGTCTCGGTTTTGCCGGTGCCTGTGTGGCTCCCGGCTGCGGCGATGCTGGCGCAGACGTCGTTAATACGGCTTGATCCTCATCGGGAGTCGCCTTTGCCGCATCTTCACGGATCTTGAGACTGATGGCCTCGAGTTCTTCGTTGTTGAATATGGTCTCGGCGAGTGAGTCGCTGACGTCCTCCAGCGTTTTCGCGTCCTTCAGCTCGGCCGCTATCTGATTGAGCTGTGCGGTATCGGGTCCCTCGGGCGCCGAGGCCTCGATATTCCTCTCGAGTGTCACTTCGGGCAGCGGTGCCGCAGCGTCTTCCGTGGCGGCCGGCGACTCTGCCGCCTGGTCGGGACCGACTTCGGCGTCATCAACTGCAAGACCGGCAAGGGCTGCATCCAGCATGTCGTGATCGATCTTCGCAAAGCTGGCTGTGGGTTCCTCGACCGCCGGTTCCGCAAGCCTTACCGGTGCCGGCGGTTCCTGCAGTTTCGCATCGGATCGCGCGGCGGGAGGATTCGGTTCTTCAAGGGACTCGGCGGGCGATCTGACTGCCGGTGCTGCCGGTTTCACCGGTGCCTTCGCGGGTTTGGTCTTGGCACTAGCGGGCCGCACCGGCTCGGGAGCGGGTTTCGTTACCGGCGGAGCCGGTCTGTCCGGCTTGACCGGCTTCGCCTCCGGAAGTTTCGGCTTGGTGTCCCGATCGACGACGATTTCATCGGCGAACTTGAACTTTGGTGGCAGCTCCGGTATGGGCTTGTCCGGTTTGGCAGCGGCTTTGGTCGCAGTTTTATCGGGGACGCCGAGACCGGGCGGGTCCGGCAATTTTGCATGCTCGTTCTTCTGCCTGGCGTCAGGCGGGGGGGCTGCCGGTCGCTTCGCCACGGGTTTTGCCGGTTCAGCCTTGGGTTCCGCCGTTGATTTTGCCGGTCGCGCTTCGGCCTTGGGCGCCTCCGGCAAAATCCTGACCGGGACGGTATGCTCCGACGCTTGTTGTGCCGCAGGACTCGTCCCTGCAGCCGGTCGTTCGGCGGCCGGCTTCGCTTTGTCCGCTGCGGGCGGTGCCGCGTTGGGCGGTTTCAGCTCCGGTTGTCGATGCTTTGCGCCGGTCGCCGGCTCTCTCGACGGCAGCGGGGGCGCCTCGCCCGGATCCATGCCGAAAACATCAACCGCAACCTTGAAGATGACCCGTGACGATAACCGTGCAATCTTGTTCTGTGCCGCGACCGTCAATGCCGTTTCACACAGGCCGTTGATAACACGCGGTATGCCGCCCGAACAACGGCGAACCATTAGAGCCGATCCCGGCTCGAACATGACGTCGAAATCGCCACCCGCGGCCCTGATACGATGACGCAGGTAAACCTCGACTTCCTCGACGCTGAATCGGTCGAGTGCCTGCTGCAGGCGGACCCGCTGGCGCAGCCGTTCGAGTTCCGGGGTCGCAATGAGCTTGTCCAGCTTCTGCGGTCCCATCAGGATGATGTTCGCACCAGCGGACGCACCGCCGTCCGCGGCCGTCAGCGCCTCAAGCTCTTCCAGGATCTCGGCTCCGAGCCGCTCCGCGTCCTCGATCACTATGAATATGCGGGCGCCGGACGACGCGTGCTCATTCAGAATCCGGTTGAAGGTCTTGATGCACTCGAATCTCCGGGTCGGCTCGCGCACGACTCCGAACAGCCCGAGGAGCAGATCCACGATCTCATCGGGGCCGACCTGGGTGCGGCCGAGATTGGCGACCAGGCGCTCCGAGCCCATCTCCTGCAGGGCCCGATTCACTATGGTTGTCTTGCCCACGCCTACCGGCCCGGTTAAAACCGCGATCGAGTCCGTCGCGATCAGGGCCGTTCTGAGCGAGGCAATGATCCTCGCCTGTTCGGCGCCTTCGAATACGGCCTGGCCTTCGGCTAGCGAATGAAAGGGATTCTTTGCAAGCCCAAAATGCTGTTGGTACATCTTGCGTCTCGGTGCTGACCAGGGCATCGACGCTTCACCCAAGCGCGGTGCAGATAGCCAGTGTGCCCACGAAGCACAAGAAAAACATCGGGTTATGTCACAAAAAACGGTATACCGGCCGGTTTCCGGGACTCAGGCCCGCTTCTTGCCCTGATGCCGCTGCGACCGAGCAGCAGAAATTAAATATAATAAAATTAAGGAGTTATAGTACTCGGCATGACTTAACATGTTATTAGGGTGCTACGCGCCGTTGAACTCGTTCAAGAGCGAGAGAAGTACGCCATTGGTCCAGCCAAATCCATCCTGTACTGTGTACTCGCCACCCTCGGCTATGAGTCCTATTTCCTCGACGTTGTATTTCTCCAAAAGTCGCCCTGTGCTCTGGAATACGGTCTCGTTATTATGAACCCAGCGTCTCGCTCCTTCCTGGGCTTCATCTGAATAGCCGTAGTTTTTCAGTCCGGCATACACTATCCACTGCAAGGGTGCCCAGCCATTGGGCGCATCCCATTGTTGACCGCTGTTAACGACTGTCATAACCCAGCCGCCGGGCCGCAGAAAATCAGAGTGAATTCTCTCGGCGACCCGGCCAGCCTGGTCAGCAGTAGCAAGCCCAAAGAAAAGGGGGAACGCAGCGGCGAGCGACAAGACACCGGTCGGCTGAATATCAGGCAGCGACAAGTCGACGAAAAAGCCCGCATCGTCGTCAAAAAACAAGGATTGAATTGTTGTCTTTCTGTGTTCCGCACGTAGCCTGAACAAGCCCGCCTGCCGGCTGTTATTCGCAGTAGCGAATGCCTCTGCAAGTGTCGATTCCAGTTTCCACAGGATTGCGTTGAGATCGACGGGCAGGATCCGACTCGCTCGAATGGATGCCATGGAAAGCTGATCCCCGAGCCAGCGCGAGCTGAAATCCCAGCCTGATTCGCAGGCGGACCGGATGTCTCGATAAAGGCCTGCTGCATCTCGATCGCAGCCCTTTGCCAACTCGACGTCCTCGGCAAAGCTCTCCTGACGCGGCAGATCCGAATCGTCCCAGTGCCTGTTGAGATATCCGTCGTCCACCGCGACTACACGCCGCTCTAGCGCCAGCTCACCGCAGAGATTCTCCGCACCAGTCATCCAGAACCCGTACTCTTTCTCGAGCTGCGGAAGATACGTCACAAGGACACTCTGGTCTTCCTTTTCTGCTGCCAGCAACTCCACCATAAGTGCGAAGAATGGTGGCTGCGAACGGGTGCAATAGTACGACCTGTTTCCATTCGGAATAAAGCCGACCTGGTCGATCAGGTAAGCGAAATTATCGACCATGTTTTCGACCAAATCGATCCGGCCCGATGCCGCGAGACCGAGCATCGTGAAATAGCTGTCCCAGTAATAGATTTCCCGAAACCGGCCCCCGGGTACAACATAGGGGTGGGGCAGGGCGATCAGAGACGAATTCGGATCTTTCACGTCGGCAGCGCGGGTCAGAACGTCCCAAAGCAAATCGATCTG
>JBHIDG010000319.1:0-3961 GCA_046760025.1 Woeseia sp.
CCGACGATGCGCATACACTCCTGCTCATCCTCATTCTTGATTGCACGCGCTTCCATCATCGCCGACATGCCGTCCCGCCAGGTAATATTTGCCGCCTCGAATGCGCCAATCATATTGATATCGACAAAGTCGACACCCAGTTTTTCGCCTTCAACGTCATGGCGTTTCATTTCCTCGACGATCGCCTTGGTAAACTTCGATACCTGCTCCTTTGCGGCCGGACCGGCGGCACCCTTGATCCACGCATACGAATAACGAATATTCTCCTCCGGCAGCCACGGGCAGTGGTGACTGATCTGTGCGCCGATGTCGCCCTGTTCGAACAGAACAGGCGCGCTATCCCCGCAAAGCAGCGCGTAACGCAGACCGGGTTTGAGCCGGCACCAGCCCGGCGTAAGCGTACTCGTGATATAGCGGACGTTTTCATCGTACATACACAACAGTGCACCAAGCCCATGTGCTTTCATTCGGGCTCTCGCGCTTTCCAGCCTGTATTTACGCAACCGATCCCAGTTGACCCGTTCCTGCCAGTCCACTCCGGCGATGCCAAAATTTGCCATTCGATTCTCCAGATTCAATCTTCGAAAGGGTGGCAGCGGTACTTTGCCACCTCAACCGCTTCCACCCGGCAACACCCGGTGCCGAGAAAGTAAGAGAGGCCATTTAGAATCCGTTGCAGCCGCCCGCACCGATCGATAGTCGACTGCGCGACATCGTCCGCCGGCCTGGTATTACCCGGAGTTGCCGGGTTGTCGTCCCAATCAGTGATTATGCTATCGTTTGCACCACAAAATGCTATCGTTTGCAGGGCCGGCACACAAGATGAACAAGTACAAGCTGCCACAGCCACAGCCACAGCTGCCGCATTACTGCACGGATCGTGGCCGGCTGGCGGGCGGCCTGCCTGTCGACGAAGCAGTAACCGTTCGGAGGAGAAATGTCGTGAGTGACCATCCGTGGAAAACCGACAATTGGTTCGTGAGCCCTTGGAATTTCGCCCCGGAAGTGCTTTCAAGCATGAATTTCCCGGAGAAAATCAAAATTCACGACGTGACGCTGCGGGATGGCGAGCAACAGACGGGCGTCGCCTTCGACAAGAACGACAAGATTCGTATTGCCGAGGGTCTGGCCGAAGCCGGCGTTCATCGTATCGAGGCCGGCATGCCTGTCGTATCGCCACAGGATGCCGAGGCGATCTCTGAAATCGCGAAACTTGATCTCGGACCGCAGATTTTTGCGTTCTCGCGCTGCATGGTCGAAGACGTCAAACGCGTGGTCGATACCGGTGTCGGCGGCATCGTCATGGAGGTACCTGCGAGCGAGCACATCATCCAGTACGGATACAGGTGGCCGCTGGAGCGGGCGATTGAATTATCTATTGAATCAACGGCTTATGCTCATGAGCAGGGTCTTGAAGTGGTATTTTTTCCGATAGATTTTACTCGAGCCGACATGAACTGGGTCCTCGATCTGATCTCCCGAGTTGCGAACGAAGGCCATATGGACTCCCTGGCCCTGGTCGATACGTTTGGTGCAACGTCACCTCACGCCATGCAGTATTTTGTTCGCCAGGTCAAACAGCGCTTCCCGGACACGCCATTGGAAGCGCACTTCCATATGGATTTCGGAATGGGGATTGCCAATACGGTCATGGCTCTGGCCGAAGGTGTCGAAGTCATTCAGTCGACCGTCGCAGGTATCGGCGAACGGGCGGGCAATACACCGTGGGAAGAGACGGCCCTGGCGTTGTTAACGTTGTACGGCATCGATATTGGCGTCAAGTTTGACAAGCTTTACGAACTCGCGCTCTACGTCTCAGGATTAGCCAACCACCCGATTCCGGCGAACAGGCCGGTGGTCGGTGAACATGCATTCAATGTCGAGTCCGGAATTATCGCTACCTGGCTTTTGAATTGCGGCGATGAGCATCTGACAGAAGTGTTTCCCTATCGACCGTCACTCATCGGTCGTGATGCGCCGGAAGTGGTCATGGGTAAAGGCAGTGGCATCGATTCCGTCAAATTCTGGCTCGCGCGCGCGCAGCTTGAAGCGTCTGAAGAGCAGGCCATGGAGGTTCTGCAAGCCGTCAAGGAATGGGGCCTGGAACACAAGCGCCTCATGACGGAAGGCGAATTCAACGAGCTTGCGAAGGCGATTCTGGTCGCGGTGAGGAAGGTGGTGAACCGGTAAGGCAGGTGGTGGATCGTCAAGAACGACGAGATCATGCATCGGCAGGCACACGAATTGTTGGAAGCAAAGGGTTCACCAGTGATTCAATATCACCTTCATGCGCCGGTCGTCACGCTCATCGAGCATCGTAACGGCCCGTTCCAGGGCGTCCAATGGCAGAATGTGACTGACCAGCGGGTCGAGTTGCACCGCGCCGCTGCCGACGAGATCGATACAGGCCGGGTAGTCTTCCCGTCGCGCCGCTCGCGCATTGATGATCGATAGTTCCTTGAAATAAAGTTGATAAAAGGGCAGGGCCGCTTCCGTGGCAGTGTAGATGCCGAACAACAAGAGTCGACCGCCTATTCTTGCCATTTTGATGGCGTCTGCCAAAACCGATACTGCACCAACCGACTCGATAACGAGGTCGGCGCCTCGGCCGCCCGTCATGTCCAGAACCTGATTGATCGCATCCTCACCGGGCGCAAGGGTCAAATCGGCACCCAAGTTTTCGGCCAGTGCCCGCCGCTCGGCGCTGCGCGTAATGCCGATGACCGGATAAGCGCCGCGCGCCTTTGCCAATTGCACGTGCAATTGCCCCGCGACGCCCAGGCCGACCACGACGGCGGACTCGCCGGGAAAAACGTCCACACGACGCTGTGCGTGCAGGCAGGTTGTCATGACCTGAATGAGAGGCGCTGTTTCGCCACCGATATTGTCCGGCAACGGGAAGATCGCGTCTGACGGTGCGAGCATATACTCCGCGAAACCGCCGTTGCGATCGCGCCCCAGTAAAAAGCCTGTCGGGCACAAATGCTCCTGTCCGGTTCGGCAGTGCCGGCATTGACCGCAGTAGACCACAGGATCGATGATTACTCGGGAACCGACTGCGATGCCCTCGGCATCACCGACTTGCACGACTTCGCCGATCATCTCGTGACCCATGATGCGGGGATAGTCGACCCGGATGCTACCCTGATATATTTTCAGATCGGTTCCACAGATGCCTGAGTAAGTGACCCGCACCAGCGTCTCATTGTCAGCCGGGGAAGGAGTGCTCATCTCTTCCTGAACCAACTCGGCGGGCGATTTCAGTACCATGGTTTTCATCGTTTCTTGTGCCCGTATCAATTTACCGTACCGATAAACCGCACTAGCGAATGATGTAATCCACAGGCCATTCGTATCCGCTCTGTGAGACTTCGCTGATGTACGACCGGATGATTTCCGAGCCGGGCATATTTCGTTCATCTGCGTCTTTTGCCATGCGATTCGGGAAATCGGCCAGAGACTTCGCCCAGCTGGTGCGGACATCATCCGGCAGCTGTCGGATCACGGCACCCGCACCACGAAGATCATCCAGCCCTGTCGATTGGCCCTGTTCCAGGGCCGCTGCCGCATGCCGCTCATAGGCGCGCCCGACTTCCATAATGATATTTCGCACCTCTTCGGGCAGCCGAAGCAATGTCTGACTGTTAATCGTCAGCACTACTGCGCCTCCCATGACACCGAAGCCGATCAGCGTGTAATTCGGTGCTGGCTCGTGGAACTTGAAGCTGTAGTACGCGGAGGGAAACATCAGCCACCCGGCATAAACGCCGGTCTGAAGCGACAGGTAACCGTCGGGCAGGGTCGACTGCACGGGAATCGCGCCGGCGTATTCCAGCCACGGCAGGTTGGGTCCCGCACCGGCAATTTTGATTCCTTCAAGGTCTCCAATTGAGTCCCAGGGATCGACCGTACCGAGGTGATAATTGTCCCACCCGTTGAGAGCCACGAGCTGTTGCTTGTA
>JBHIDG010000320.1:0-3958 GCA_046760025.1 Woeseia sp.
TGTCGCGCTGGAAGGGATCGCCTGGATGTGGGTGTACCACCGATTCCAGATCCGCTCTTTCGACCGGGGTGGCTCGTGCACGTTTTTGGCTGGCCGTGCCGGATTGCTCCTTCCGGCACAGCTCGGCCGGCTCATTCGTCCCGACGCGATGGCGAAGTTGCAGCGCGCACCGCTCGGACACTGCCTTAAGGCGGAAGCCGTGGTTTTCGTGCTGGACGGCATATCCGTCCTCGCGCTCCTCGCTGGGCTGATCGCTTACAGCGCCTACCCGATGGCGGCACCATTTGCAGTGGCCGGCGTGATCGCAGTGATGGTATTTCTTGGTAATCGAATTGCGAGGACGCTGACGCATACTCGCATGAAGCTGCCCGGCTCGTTTTGGTGGGCCTGGCCAACCATGGCCATCATTCTGATCGACATGGCCGGATGGACGGCGCATGGTGTGGCATTGCATGTGGTGGTCGCCGGCCTGCCCGGTGACATGACGCTTTGGGATTCTCTCTTCTTCGGCCCCGGTTCAGCCGTGCTCGGCGTAAGTACCGGGTTACCCGGTGGCATCGGCGCCACGGAAGGCATATTGGGCGCCTCGCTCCGCCTGCGGAGCGTGCCGCTCGAACACCTCGCCATTACGGTATCGGCCTTTCGATTGATCACTTTCTGGATCTGGATTCCAATCGGGTGGCTGGCCCTGGCGGTAGTAAACCGGCGCTTATCCCGCCCGATTACGGTCGAATCCGCGGCACATCTGGCAGAATCCGAAGGACTCGGATGACTGGCCGCTACCCGTTTACCCTGATTAAGGAAAAGCTCGCCGCCCGGCGGGGCGAAGCATTGGATTTTGCGATAGGCCGGCGTCGTATTCGACTGCCGGAGTCCATCGACAAATGGATTCGAGCCAATGTAGGACTCGCGATGAAGCCAGCCGACAATGTCGATATAAAGGGCTTTACCGAAGCAGCCTCGGATTTGCTCAGGCGGGAATATAGCGTTTATATCGGCCCCGAACGCATACTACCCACACCCGGCGCTCGCGCTGCGATGAGCGCCATTATCGCGTGCGTATTGGAGCCCGGAGATGGGGTGCTGATAACCGAACCGGGCTATCCGGCGTTTGCGCGACTGGCAATCCACCGCCACGCAAATATTCATAAGGTCATACTGGATCCCGAGCATGGATTTGCACCTGATCTCGGATCGGCCTTTGCCGGTGGTGCCGCGCCAGCCCGTATGATCGCCCTGAATTACCCGAACAACCCGACCGGAGCGACACTGTCGACGGAGTCGATTTCATTGCTCCGTGGCGTTGCCGGTACGGGGACCACCGTATTCAATGACGCGACCTATGGCCCTCTGGTTTACGATCACCACCCGACCTCGCTGCTACACAACGACAATTTCCAGGATTCGCAGACCGAATTGGTCGAGCTGCACTCGTTTTCGAAGCTGTTTCCAATTGGACCCGTTGCGGTTTCTTTTCTTGCCGGCTCGGAGACGACCATGCGCAGCATATCGACCTACAGCGAGTTCGCCTGGTCGGCGCCCAGCGTGCTGCAACTACAGGCAACCACTTTGTGTCTGCGCGATTCAGCAAGGCTGCGCGAGTTGCGCAAGTTTTTTCCGGCCCAGCTCGAACGGCTACGGCAGACACTCATTAATGTCGGCTTCGAGCCGTACCCTGCGGCGGCCGGTGTCTACTCGATCTGCCGGATTCCTGCACGTATCGGTGGGAAAGTGGTACATACGGCCACAGAGGCGGCCGGACGTCTGCTGCATGACTTTGACCTCGCGGTAGTACCTTGGGATACACCACGACACAGCTATCTTAGGTTTTCCTCACTGTATGAGCCCGAGGATCTGGAACGACTGGCAGGATTGCGGAAACGATTACAACTCGGCTGACCGCATCCGTACCGGTGCGCGATTCATCCGGGAGCAATAATCGCATTGTAAGCTGACGACTCAGCCCGGCTCGCCCACCGGATTTCCACCCACGGGCTTTCGTCGCTTCAGATTATGTCGCTGGTCGAAAACACGACAGACGGTGTCAAATACCTCATCGACTGAAATGCTCTGCATGCAGAGATTGTTGGTACAGGTCGTAACGCGTTGATTGAACGCGTTCACGCATGGGCTGCATGGCAGCCCCGCCCAGATTACGTGACTTCGCGGCGATCGTGATCCGAATATGGCGGGTGTTTCCGGACCGAACAATGTGACGACATCGATCGGTGTCATAGCCGCATAGTGAGCCGGCCCGCTGTCGTTCGTAACCAGAATATCAGCAAGGCCATATACTATGAGGAGTTGGCGCAGGGTAGTTCGACCACCGATGCTCACGCAACGGTCGGAATCAACCAGCGCGACCAGACGTTCAGCCTCCTCCCGCTCATCGAGAGATCCGGTGAATGCGATCATCACTTCCGGGTAGTGTCGGAGAAGTCGGTGCGCCAAATCGACGTAACGCTCCAATGGCCAGCGCCTGAGCGGCAGAAGATCGCCGGAGTTGGCATTCAAAAGGATTAACGGCGGGATCGATTCGCAGCCAAGAACCTGCTGGAGCAATAATTCAACATCTCTCGTTTGGCCGATATCCGGATGATACGCAGGCGGAGCCTGATCCTTCGGTAACTGGAAGTTCATGGCCGGCAACTGCTCCGCCGGCAAGGTTAACGCTTCTACGAGAGCGCGGTAAGTCTGGCTGGCGTGGAAGGTGAGATTATAGCCAACGCGGTGCGTCATCAGATCTCCGCGGTATCCCGCCTCGCCGGCGAACGAGTGAAGCCCGACGCGGCGCTTTGCGCCACTCAAATAAATAAGGGTGCCCGAATAACGCGAGAAAAACTCGAAATCGACGGCGGCATCGATTTTCTCCCGACGCATCCGCCAGATCGCGCGAATGGTGTCAATACACACAACGGCGAAACCAGTGCTTCTGATAGTAATCACATTCTCCGGCGGAATCAGATTTAGAATATCGAGGATGAAGCGGTTCTGCTCGAAGACAGTCACAAATACGTTGTCGCGGCCGACCATCTCGACTGCCCTCCGTAGCGCGGGCTCGGCGATCACGGTTGCCCCTTGCTCGACGAGCTTGACGAACACAATGCGCTGCGGCGGCCCAACCGGCTCGATTCGAATTACATCTACCAGTTTCCGCACGACTGTCAGCACGGCCGAAATTGGCGATCCCATCCAGCGATCCAATAGCCGCATGCTGTTTACTTTCATCGGTTCGTCCTGCGTTGTGTTGCCCGGGGAAAAAGACTTCTGATCACGGCTTTCTCAAATTCCTGGGAGCCAGACCAGTCAGCGCGACCACGCAAGGGGCCATCTGGGGTGCTGGCGGCGTAATTACTCTTTGCTCTGTCGCATAGGCATTCCAGGAGCGTTTCGCTGCCTCCGCTGCCCCGTCAAGAACGGATTGTGGGTCCATGAGTTAGGGTGTTCGGAAACTGAAAATCCTTCGCTAATTACTGTCAGTCGACCCGTGCCAATGTCAGACGGAACTGGACGATTTACCCGTCGATTCAAACAATGTAGCAGCCATCTGGGTTGTTAATTCTCCGGGACCGATCGGGTTTGACATATTTGTTTCAGGGAAATGTGGCGTTTTCTGACCCCTTGGTGGCGAATAGTAGTTCTATATACAGTCTTCAACAGCATTTAAAGGAATTGACCGCCGCGGGTATTGCGGAGACTCTTTTGTGTGAGTCAGGCCACGATCGCCTGACTCTCCAGTTAATCATAGTATGCCTGCTCAAGCTCCTCGAGTCGCTCTCGATCATCGGTGCCCGTTCCGGTTGTCGAACGGGACCCAGATCCGCACTGGGCACTTCTGCTCAAATGAAAACGCCCACACGTAGTGGACGTTTTCAACTTAGTGGCACTCCCTAGGGGATTCGAACCCCTGTTACCGCCGTGAGAGGGCGGCGTCCTGAACCGCTAGACGAAGGGAGCG
>JBHIDG010000321.1:0-3953 GCA_046760025.1 Woeseia sp.
GAGGTCGAGCTCTTTATCAGCGAGACCGCCGAGGTCGGTGGCGTTTCCGGCGAGATGAGCATGGATCAGGCCGTTCGCTTCAGCGGCGAACGCCCGTAGAATAGGGGCTGTGCGAGGCGCAGCCCCCCAATTATCACTGTTCCCGGAACATGACTGGCCCGGCGCCGCACCGGGCTTTGACGTTCGTGAAAGCACGAGGGCCCGACGACTGTCCATCAAGGTCTATCCGCGTGGTCGCGTCGAAGTGGTCGTACCCAGGCGGACACCGCCGAACGAGGTCGAGGCTTTCGTGAGCGAGAACGTCGAATGGATCAGGAGAGCCAGGGATTCCTTCGCCCTGGAGCATCCACCGCAACCGTTCAGACTGCCTGACTGGATCGATCTCAGGGCGGCAGGAAAGGTGGTCTCGGTGCAGTACCGGCCGAAGAGGGGCAGCAAATCGGTTCGATTCCGCTCGAAACCCCGTCAGGTCGCACTATCGGGTCGGATCAGCAACGACAGGCTGTGTGTCGCCTCGTTGCGGCGCTGGCTGACTGCCACGGCACGACAGGAGTTCGGGCCCAGGCTCGAGGCACTGTCGGGGCTGACCGGCATGCCCTACGACAGCTTGCAGATTCGCGCGCAACGCAGCTGCTGGGGCAGCCGAAGCAACAGCGGTACGATCAGCCTCAATCTCTGCCTGTTATTCCTGGAGCCGGAGCTCGTGCGCTACCTGATGATTCACGAACTCTGTCACGGCCGACATATGAACCACTCAAAGAGCTTCTGGCGCCTGGTGTCGCGTTTCGAACCCGAGTATCGCAGCCTCGACCGCAAACTGACGGAGTGCTGGGACCGTGTACCAGGGTGGTTGGGTATATATTAAATTAAAACAGTGAATTATTATCTATACTTAAAGTTACATATCACCCCTGATCGAGTAACTCCCGGAGGTTGATCACGGCCGCATTGGCCCTGGCGAGGTAGTTCGCCATCACCAGCGAGTGATTGGCAAAAAGTCCGAATCCACCGCCATTCAGGACGATCGGCGACTTCAGCGAATGCAGGCTCGCCTCGAGCTCACGGATGATCTGCCGGACGCTCGCTTCGGCGTTCTTGTCGGCCAGGACTTGCGCGAAGTCGAATTCGGCCGCCCGGAAGAAGTGAATCAGCGCCCAGGATGTGCCCCGGGACTCATAGAAAATATCGTCGATCTCGAACCAGGATGTCCTGACATCCACACGGTCACCGAGCGACGTGTTCGCTTCGGCCGCCGGATCGCCCGCCAGATCGGTGTTGATCACGGTGGTCGCAACGCTATCGCCCAGTCTCCGTGTCAGGCTACCCAGTCGTTTTTCGACCTGGGCGAGCCACTCACGAAGATTATCCGCTCGCGCATAGAACTGGGCTTCCGGTTCATTCACACCGGCCAACCTGTCACGGTAGCTAACGAATCCTTCAATAGCCTCGCGATACTCACCCTCGGTACGCGGAATCACCCAGGAATTATTGTCGAAGAAGAACAGAGGTTCCGCGACGGACACGTCGGGATCTTCCTTGGACTGCGACTGGCTGCGGCTGTAGTCATTTCGAATCACGCGGGCGAGGTCGCGGACCTGTTGCAGAACTCCGAATTCCCAGTTCGGAATATTGTCGAGGAAGACGCCGGGCAGCATCTTGTCGTTGGTCAGGTAGCCGCCGGGTTTGTCGAGCAAGGTTTCCGCCACGCGGACCAGCGTGTCCGTCGTCGAATACCCGATAACCGTTGCGTCGCCTTCAGCCTTCCGGTTGACCCAGAACACATCCGGCGTCCGTGACCAGTACCAACCCAGCACCGTGAGAAACAGCAACACGAAGCCGCCCACCCAGGCAGCAGCCGTGACCCATCCGGGCCTGCCCTGAATATCCGCGGCACTTTTCTGCGCTTTGTTCTTCTTAAACATCATTTGCACTTATAAGGTATGAAATCGATTAGAGGGCCGGACAGTTTATCAGTTCCTGACGCGCGGATCGGAAATGGAGACGCCAGGGGCCCGAGACGGTTATCACGAGAGATCGTCGTGCCGTGCGGCAGGTCATGCCTGCCCGATTTCACCGTGATTGACCTCGGGCTCAGCTCTCGGCTGCAAGCCGCGATACCAGCTCCGGCAGCATTGCCCCGGCATTTCCGCCGAGACAATAATCACTCAGCTTCGACTGTGGCGTCGGGCTGGGATTGACTTCGACGATCATTGCACCGCCTTGCTGTGCTGTTTCCGCCAGACCCGCGGCGGGCCAGACCAGCGACGATGTGCCGATCGAGAAAAACAGCTCGCAGTCTGATGCCGCCGTCATCGCACCGGTGAGTGCGTCTTCGGGGATGGCTTCGCCGAACCAGACTACGCCCGGCCGGAGATTACCGCCGCAGGCCGGGCAGGTTGGGATTTTTCCGAATGTGTCGGGTGCGTCTTCGACGATTCGTCCCTCGACGAGGCATCGGTCTTCGAAAATATTGCCGTGGAATTCGATGACTTCGTCGCTGCCTGCCCGCTGGTGGAGTCCATCGACGTTTTGCGTGATCAGCGTCAATTTTCTTAGCTTCGCTGCGAGGTCGACCAGGGCTTTGTGTCCGGCGTTGGGTTCGACTGCCGTAACCAGATCCCGTCGCCATCGGTACCACTTCCAGACGAGTTCCGGGTCCTTGAGGAATGCTTCGGGGGTGGCCAGCTCGTGCGGGTCGTATTTTTCCCAGAGGCCGGTCTGTGCTTCGCGAAACGTCGGCACGCCGCTTTCCGCGGATATGCCGGAGCCGGTCAGCACACAGACATGGCGACTCGACCGAAGCGCATCGATGAGCGCTTCGGGAATCACCGGGTCCGTGTTCATCAGACGGCCTGGTCAGCGGTGGCCAGTTGCCGGAGCACGTAATGCAGGATGCCGCCGTGCTCGTAGTAGTCGCGTTCCTTGGGCGTGTCGATGCGGACCCTGACATCGAATTCGATTGGATCGCCGCCGTCGGGCGTGGCGGTGATTCTGACCGTGCCCGGATCACTGTCGGTCAGGCCAACGATATCGAAGGATTCCTTGCCGGTCAGCCCCAGCGAATCGGCGCCCTGGCCGTCCATGAACTGTAGCGGCAGCACCCCCATCCCGATCAGGTTGGAGCGATGGATGCGCTCGAAGCTCTTCGCGATGACTGCCTTGACGCCCAGAAGGAGCGTGCCTTTGGCGGCCCAGTCGCGTGAGGAGCCGGCACCGTAATCGGCGCCGGCGACGACGATGAGCGGAGTGCCTTCTTCCCGGTACCTGAGCGACGCATCGTAGATGGTCATTTGCTCGTCGCTGGGCTGATGTCGCGTCCAGCCGCCCTCGGTGCCGGGTGCGAGCTGATTGCGCAGGCGAATATTGGCGAAAGTACCGCGCATCATGACTTCGTGGTTGCCGCGTCTCGATCCATAGGAATTGAAATCGGCCGGCTTGACGCCCTGTGCCTGCAGGTATTCGGCGGCCGGGCTGCCGGTGGCGATGCTGCCGGCGGGAGAGATATGATCGGTGGTCACCGAGTCAGCTAGGAGCGCGAGCACTCTCGCATCTTTAATGTCTTCGACAGGATTCGTTTCAAGGCTCATGCCGTCGAAATAAGGCGGGTTCTTCACGTAGGTCGAATCGGCATCCCAGGCATAGATGTCTCCGCCGGGCACGGCCAGGCTGTTCCAGTTCGCATCGCCGGTAAAGACGCTGTCGTAACTCGACTTGAACATGCCGGAATCGATGTTCTGTGCAATCGCGTCGTGAATCTCATTGGCGTCCGGCCAGATGTCCCTGAGGTAGACCGGCTTGCCGTGCGCATCGTCGCCCAGCGGGTCATCGTGGAGGTTGAGATCCATTCGGCCCGCCAATGCGTAGGCGACGACCAGTGGCGGTGATGCCAGGTAGTTCATCTGCACCAGCGGATGGATGCGGCCTTCGAAGTTGCGGTTGCCGGACAATACGCT
>JBHIDG010000322.1:0-3938 GCA_046760025.1 Woeseia sp.
GATCAGGTTCGGGTAACTCGATACGTCTTTCAAACCGACCGGCAGAGAATCTCCGACGCCGTCGTAGTCGGAACCTATCCCCACGTGGTCGATGCCCGCCAGGGACACGACGTGATCAAAATGCACAAGCACTTGTTCGAGTGTCGCGTAGGGGTAAGGGCCGTTTGCCCGGTCGTACAGGTCGATGAACTCGTCTTCGATCTCGTCGTTCTTCTCCAGACTGTTTTCCTCGATGTAGGCATCATAGGCATCGCTTCTCGCCCGCGAGTACTCGTTCGCCGGTTTCGTCACGAATGCCGAGCCGAAATTGATCATGACGACGCCACCGTTCTCCGCGACCCGCATGATCATCTCGTCGCTCATGTTGCGTTCCCAGTCCGGCGTAAACGCTCTGGCCGAGGAGTGCGACGCGATGACCGGCGCTTGAGTAGTTTCCATCACGTCCCGGAATGCGGCGTCGGATATATGACTGACGTCGACCATAACGCCGATGCGGTTCATTTCCCTGACGGCTGCGAATCCGAATTCACTGAGACCGTCCCATTGTTTGTTGTCGTCGTAGGACGAGTCCGAAATCTGATTCGATTTGCTGTGTGTCAGCGTGACGTACCGGATGCCGCGGTCGTGGAAATACTCGATCATGTCGAGGTCATTGCCGATCGGTGAGCCATTCTCCAATCCCATCGGCAGCGAGACGACACCCGCCTCGAAGTGCCGCCTCACATCGGCCACCGAAAACGGTATCGCGAACTTGTCGGGGGCATCATCGACGATGCGATTGACATACCCGATCAGACTGTCTGCAAGTTCTCTCGCATCCTCTGTCCCGTTGTCCGCCGGAATATAGATGGACATGAACGGCGCATTGAGCCCGCCGGCGACCGCGCGCGGGTAATCGAAGTCACCGTCCTCGGTAGACATGGACACGTCCATCCATTCCTTGTTCAGGCGATACGGTACGTCGACATGACCGTCCACGATGATGGACGTCTTGGCCAGTTCGAGCGCCCTCTGTAGCGGATCGACGGGGAGATCCGCTTTATCGGACGGGCTGCAGGCACAGAACAGCAGGGCACATATTGCGGCACAAAGATGTCGGATGGTCATTCCTGCTCGCGGGAAAGCCTGACGACAGAGTACCGGCAATACGGGCTATAATAAACCATGGAGTCCGGGAGGCACGGCCTACGGTTGGGGAGACAAAAATGAACAAGACCTGGCTCGCATTGACGGTATTCATGGTGGCATGCACCCAGCAGGAATCGGAAGCTCCGGCGGCAGACGAAGCTGCGCCGCAGGCAGCGGATGAGACCGCTACAGAAGCGATGATTGCCGATGCTTTGTCGGCGGCGCCGCCTTCTCTGGCTGCAGTAGCATCGGTGGCCGACTGGGAAGGCAATGTGCTCAGGCAAGGGTCGGGTGGCTATACCTGCCTGCCGACGCCGGCACAGATGCCGGCCGGCACCAGCCCGATGTGCATGGATGAAGCCTGGATGGGATGGGCCGACGCCTGGGCGAACAAGTCGGAATTCACGCCCGACGGCATCGGTATTTCGTACATGCTCGGCGGTGACGGCGGCGCGAGCAATGTCGATCCCTATGCGACCGGGGAAACGGAAGACAACGAGTGGGTTGTGGAAGGCCCGCACCTGATGATCATCGTACCGGATAACGCGATGCTCGCCGGTCTGCCGACGGATCCCGATAGCGGCGGTCCCTACGTGATGTGGCGGGACACGCCTTATGCGCACGTCATGGTGCCGGTTGCGGACTAGCGTCGATTCAAAACTCAGACAGCTCGCCGTAAACAGGCTTGCCTTCCATCAGCGTCAGCAGGACCCGGGTATCCGAGATATCGGCCTGTTCGACCTCGAACAGGTTTTGATCGAGGACGATCAGGTCGGCGAGCTTGCCGACCTCGACCGATCCGGTGACATCATCGATGTTGTTGACGTAGGCCGCGTTGATCGTGAACGCCGCGATCGCGGAGGGCAGGTCGATACGCTCCTCGGGATAGAACGGCTGGTCTGTTTCGCCGAAGGCGCCCAGGCGCGTGACGGCAGTCTCTATTTGGGGAAACGGGTTGGCCGTCGATACCGCCCAGTCGCTGCCAAACGCGATCATGCCGCCGGCATTTTGCACACTCCGGATCGGGTATTGCCAGCGGCTTCGCTCAGGCCCGAGGTAGGGCATCGTCAGCTCGACCTGGTAATCGTCGGCCAACGCCCATAGCGGTTGAAAGTTGGCCACTACGCCGAGTTCCCGAAACCTGGGAATATCGTCGGGATGGATCAACTGAAGGTGTGATATGTGGTGGCAGTGACCGAGGTCGCCATTTTCATTGCGGGCATGTTCAACAGCATCAAGGCACTGACGTACGGCGGCATCTCCGATGGCATGAAAATGAACCTGGAATCCCAGTGCGTCGAGTTTCGCAACGGCACTCTTCAATGCCTCGGGCGCGAGCATCGCGATGCCGCGTTCATCGCCTTTGCCAATGTATGGCTCCAGCAATGCAGCGGTAAAATTCTCCATGACGCCGTCCTGCCAGAATTTGACGCTCGTCGCGCGGACCCGGCCCTTGGTGTACTGGTTCCGCAGTCTTTTGAGTTCGTCGATCTGCTCCTCGCCCCGCTCGTCATTCCAGATCAGCGCGGTGACCACGCGTAGCGACAGCTGATCGAGGTCGTCCAGGGCTCGAAAGGCCTCAAGGTGAGGTTCGTACACAAAGGCCGACTGGATGGCGGTGATGCCGTAGGAATTGAGCAACCCAATCGAATATTGTAGACCGGCCGTGAGAGTCTCCAGGTCTGCCGGGGGAATACGGGCGGCCATCAACTCCATCGCAGCCTCCTGTAGACTGCCAACGGGCTCACCGGTGTCGGGATCGCGATCGATAATGCCGTTTGGGGGATCGGGTGTGTCCCGGTTGATGCCCGCGAGTTCGAGAGCCTTGCTGTTCGCCCAACCCGTATGGCCATCCGCCGACCTGACATACACGGGTCTGTCATGCACCACCGCATCGATGAGTTCACGGTCGGTAATTGCGCCCGGACCGAAGGCCGCCATAGACCAGCCGCTGCCGAGAATCCAGGGTTCATCCGGGTTTTGGTCGGCATAGGCTTTTATGGCCGCGACATACTCTTCAACAGTATCGTAATCGACCAGATCGACCGCCAGCGCATCCATTCCGCTGGTCACCGGATGTATGTGGATATCTTGAAATGCGGGCAACATCATGCGGCTCTTTAGGTCGACCACTGTCGTATCGGTCCCAATGTGTCGCTGGGCGCCGGAGTTCGTCCCGACGTACGTGATCACGCCGTCCGTGACGGCGACCGCCTGGGCCCAAGATCGAGCCGTGTCCACCGTGTAAATGTTGCCGGCCCGAAACACTAGGTCAGCGGCTCGGCCCTCCGGTTGCTGCCCGTCTATCGGCGTGCAAGCGACCACCAGCAACAGGACGGTCGTTAAATTTATAACATTATTATTCATATATTTATTAACGTTAGTTAATGTGAATTATCATCACTGGTCGCGGCATAAACGATGCTACCGTCCATCATCGTCAGCAGCACCTTGGTCTCGTTGATCTCGTAAACCGGAATATCGAACAGATTGCGGTCCAGGACGATCAAATCGGCCCGTTTGCCGACCTCGATCGTGCCGGTCCTGTCATCGAGGCGCATGACGTAGGCGGCATTGCGGGTATACATGTCGAGCGCAGCCGTGAGGCCGATTTCCTGATCCGTGCCGAGTACCGGTCCGTCGTTCTCGAACGGGTCCTGGCGGGTTATTGCCGTCTCGATCGCATCCAGCGGGTTGAGCGACGACACGTTCCAGTCACTGCCACCGACCACCAGACCGCCGCTGTCGAGGACACTGCGGACCGGATAGAAGCGCTGCACGCGTTCGTCGCCCACCACACCGACGGCGTA
>JBHIDG010000323.1:0-3933 GCA_046760025.1 Woeseia sp.
AAGCGGGCCCGGCGTTCAAGCCGACTGACGTCGTCGTGTTAGGCGACCGGATATATGCGGCGGACGTCGGCACTGAAAGCATCAGGATTTTCGATCGCGCCACCGGTGACGTAATTGACTCGATCGGCGGTCAGGGTGAACGCGAAGGCATGTTTCGGTTTCCGACTCACCTGACCATTGATGGCGCCGGTAATTTGTATGTGACGGACTTTCTGAATTTTCGCGTGCAGAAGTTCGATGACAACGGGCAATTCGTCAAAACCATCGGCGAGCCCGGCGACTTTCCGGGCGCGATGCCGCGTCCGAAAGGCATCGACGTGGACCGGAGCGGGCGTCTATATGCCGTCGACAGCGCATTTGAAATCGTGCAGATCTTCGATGTCGAATCCGGCAGTGCGCTGATGCCGTTCGGCAAATTCGGCTCGATTAACGGCGGTACCTGGCTGCCCGCCGGCATACACATCGACTATGACAATCTTGCGTACTTCGCGAAGTATCTCGATCCCAATTTCCGGGCGGAATACCTCATTTATGTAACGAATCAGGCGGGGCCGTTCAAGATCAACGTGTATGCCTATGGCGACTACGTAGAAAAAAGCACGGTCTCCGGAGAGACGGCGGCACATTAGGTCAAGGACAAGGGTCGGGTCACATGACTCATCATTGCGGCAGACGAGTAACAATGCCGGAACGCCTCGCACGGCGTTTGTTCGTCATGCTCATCATTGCCGTTGGCCTTGCGGCGGTCGTGGTCGGTTGCAGCACGGAGACGCGCTACCGGATCAAGACCATTATATTCACCGGTGTTCCGCCGCTCCATGAAGAACAGTCACAGGCGGGCGGGGAACAGCCGGAGCAGGCGCAAACCGCGAGCGCGGAGCAGCTGGCCCGTCAGCAACAAGACCGCGAGGCGCTCATCTCACCGTACTGGCAACACGGGCCGTTCGCCGCCAGAGAGTGCGGACTCTGCCACAGCCTGGGACAATCCAAGAGTTTCCTGGGCAACCGCGAAGATACCAGTCAGGCGCCGTCCCGTGCGAGTCCGGTATCGGAGCCATCGCGGCTGATCATGCCGCCGCAACAGCTATGCATCAGTTGCCATGCGCGGCACGGGGCGGCATTCGCCCGCGAACGCGGCTTGAAACAGCATCATCCGGCGGCAAGCGGGGCATGCACGCAGTGCCATAATCCCCACCAATCGCTGCGGCGATACATGTTGCTCGGCGCCGACAACCGGGAGCTCTGCGGCGGCTGTCACGAACCGGCGGCCCTGTCGCCGGCGCACGGCGCGGCATCCGGGCAGGACTGCATCGCTTGCCACAATGCCCATGTGGGACTCAAGGACAGGCTGCTACGAGCCGATGCCCGCGAGCTGATACTTCTGTATGGACGCCGCAATGACTAGCCGTCGTCGCTCTTCGGACAGAGGTGGCGCGCCGGTCTTGACGCGCCTGGCGTTACCGTTCGGGCTCGCGGTGATCGCAATACTTGCGGTGTATGCGCCGCTTCCAGTGTACGCGGACATGGCGTACCTGTTCGAACGGCCCGTCGTCGAATTATCCCTGGAATATCAGGACAAGGACGAAAATCGGTCGGGGCCACACGTCGCACCACGCACGGAGCAAACCGATACGTTCTGGCAACGCCTCGAAATTCGCAGCCGCGGCTGGCTCTATCACCCGGACCTGCTGCTGGTTTCATTCGGTCTCGAACCGCAATGGAAACAACAGGATCTTAGAGCCAGCGACATGTTCAGGCGGGACGACGACGACACCTTCTTCGGCTACTTTGCCGAGGCTCACGTACTCCGCAAAAAGTTGAACTCCTTCAAGATCTTTCTCCGGCAGAGTCGAAACGAATTCAATAGCACCTTATCCCCAGATAACATTACGGAAACCGACATAGCACGGGCAGTCTGGCTGCTCAACAGCAAGTTGTTTCCGACGACGCTGACTCTGGAAAGTAACGATACGAAATTCGAGGATTTTTTTGCGTCCAGAGACGATTCCGACATCGTGCGTCTGGAATCGAAATATACCTCGGATAAACATCAGTTCAATCTGTTGTCCGAGTACGTCGACCAACTGCGCCAGATCGATGTTCAGACTTTTGCCGTGGATCGTCTGTTGACCAGCGCGAACAGCAACTATGTGTTCTCTGACCGGGTCCGGCTCGCGTCGACGATCTTCAGTCTGGACAGCGAGTCGGAGATATCCGACAGCAGGAACTTTCAGTGGTCCGAGAGACTGATGATCGAGCACCGTCCGAATCTGAGGACGGACTATACGGCGCGCTTCGATTCCCGGCAAAACGAGAGCTTCAAATCCGACACCAGGTACCTCTCAGGGGCCGTCGAACACCAGTTGTACGACAACCTGACGACGAGACTGGAATTGTATTCCAGCATGGACGATTTCAATGACGGGGAAATCGATATCGGCGAGGCAGACCTGGATTTTCGTTACATCCGCGAAATACCGGTCGGCATGCTGACGATTACGAACGGATATACATACCGCGTCGAGGACAGCAACATCGAGGCGCAGTCGAGTCAGGTTTTGAACGAGGCTCATACGCTCACCGGTAGCACGCCCGAGATCCTCGCACGATCGAATGTCGAGCCGGCTTCGGTTGTCGTTACCGACGTCACGAGTACGACCACGTATGTCGAGGGGATCGACTACGTTTTGAGCGTCGTCGGCGAGTCTGTAACCATCGAACGGAGCATTTTCGGGGGCATCGCCGACGGCGAAACGGTGCTAGTGGATTACGTGTTTGCGACGCAAGCACCGTTCGAAGCGGATCGCTGGTCGACGCGATTCGGATTCAACGTCGATCTCTGGCGGGCCCTTCGACTGTATTACAATTTCAGCAGTATCGACGAAGACCTGATCTCCGGCACGCGACCATCGGATCTGTCGGACGATCGGATTCACAGAATCGGTGCAAGCCTGCGATGGCGCTGGAGCACTACCAGCGCGGAGTACGAAAATCGCAACACCGTAAGGACGCCTCTTACGAGACGGCGGCTCCAGCAATCATTTGCGGTTAACGTGACCCGATCCATGTCGTTCGGTTTTTCAGCGAGCTATGCGGAGACGGATTTCGAGGATCTGGGCGCCGATACGCGTACCGTGGGACTGGCCGGAAATCTCCGCTGGGACATCGGGCGCTGGGGTCGATTTGAAATCAATGCATTCTCGAGAGACATCGACGGCGAGTCTCAGAAGACCAGAAGCGACGGTCTGATATCCATGTGGTCGGTACGCTACGGGTCCTGGTCAGGTTTCGTGCGGTATGAGGATCTCGACGAATCGGATCAATTGACCGTTCAGGAAAGGGACCGGCGGCTCTTGACCTTGCGCATTTCACGCGTGTTCAGGTAAGCGCATGGGGCTAAGATCAACGACAATCCGGTATCTCGCGTTAACCTTGATAATGGCCGGCTGCGCCAGCAAGACCGGCGGCGACACGGAGCGCCAGGACAGGGTATTGCCGCAATGGCCGCCGGCGCCCCAGGCGGCGAGGATCAGCTACGTCTACTCGGTATCGACGCCGGCGGACGCACAGATTAGCCGCGGATGGTTCGGCAAGGCCTGGTCGCTCATAAAGGGTGAGGAGCCCGACAGGGTCTCGAGGCCGCAGGGTATACATGTCGATCCGGGCGGTCGGTTATACGTGTGCGACACGGACCTGGCGAGAGTTCACCTGTTCGATTCCAGCGGCTCCCGATACGCTTCGTTTCCCGAAAAGCCGATCGAGGAGTTCGAGTATCCGGTCGGCATAACGGCGGACGGCAACGGTCGTGTTTATGTTTCGGATTCATCGGCGAACCTGGTTCATGTTTTCGATTCATTCGGCAAAAAGTACGTGAGGGCGATCGGCAGGGGCGAGCTGCAGCGACCCACGGGACTCGCATTACGCCCGGAGTCC
>JBHIDG010000324.1:0-3929 GCA_046760025.1 Woeseia sp.
GAGGTACCGAAGGTCTGGGGCAAGAACGCCTGCTGCGATGTGGTCAACCGCGGCGTCGCCGCCTGGGGCGACAAGGTCTACGTCGGCACGATCGACGGATACCTCGTGGCGCTCAACGCGGCGGATGGGGGCGTCGCCTGGCGGGTCAACACGATCGATCGCGACAAGCCCTACACGATTACCGGCGCCCCCCGCGTGATCAAAGGCAATGTCATCATTGGAAACGGCGGCGGCGAATTCGGTGTGCGCGGGTACGTCACCGCTTACGAGGCAGAGACCGGAAACCAGGCCTGGCGCTTTTTCACCGTGCCGGGCAATCCCGCGGAGGGCTTCGCAGACGAGGCGATGGCCATGGCGGCCGCGACCTGGAACGGCGAATGGTGGCGATATGGGGGCGGCGGCACGGTCTGGGACTCGATGGCCTATGATCCGGAACTCGATCTCCTGTACATCGGCGTCGGCAATGGCTCGCCGTGGAATCGCCAGATCCGTAGCCCCGGGGGCGGTGACAATCTTTTCCTGTCCTCGATCGTGGCGCTGAAGCCCGATAACGGTGAGTACGTCTGGCACTATCAGACGACGCCGGGTGAAACCTGGGACTTCACGGCCACGCAGCACATCATCCTCGCGGACCTGGAAATCGACGGAATGCTGCGCAAGGTCGCCATGCAGGCGCCGAAGAACGGTTTCTTCTATGTGATCGACCGCCGGAACGGCGAGCTGATCTCGGCGCAAAACTACGTGCCGGTCACATGGGCCAGCGGTATCGATGCCGGGACCGGGCGGCCCATTGAAACCCCCAACGCGCGTTACTCCGACGGCGCGACGCAGTTGTTGCCCGGATCGCTGGGCGGCCATAACTGGCAGCCGATGTCATTCAGTCCCGATACCGGGCTCGTGTACATTCCCGCGCAGCAGATTCCGGGGGTTTACGGGACCATGAAAGATTTCGCATTCATCCCGGGGCAATGGAACACCGGGATCGACTTTCTGCTCGTGGACATGCCCGAGGATCCGGTCGAATTGATCAAGGTAGCCGGTATGTTGCGCGGGCATTTGTCGGCCTGGGAGCCGGTTTCACAAAAAGAGATCTGGCGCTACCAGCACGCCGGTCCGTGGAACGGTGGCATTCTGGCTACGGGCGGTAATCTCGTTTTTCAGGGCAATATCATTGGCGAGTTCGTGGCCTATGCGGCCGATTCGGGCGAGCGGCTGTGGGCGTTTCCGACGCGGACCGGCATTACCGCGGGGCCGGTGACTTATGAGATCGGCGGCAGGCAATACGTTTCCGTTGCCGTCGGCTGGGGTACGGGGATGGGCATGCTCGGCGGGCCGACCGCGGTGCCGCTGCAAATGAAAAACAGGAGCCGGGTGCTGACGTTCAGGCTCGGTGCGTCGGGTCGGTTGCCGGAGCAGCCGGAAGTGTCGCTGCGCTCGGTGCCGGATGTGCCGGAGCAGACGGCGAGTGCCGGTACGCTGCTCCAGGGGCATCGGGTCTTTGCCAACAGGTGCATGGTCTGCCACGGCTTCAGCGCCGTCAGCGGCGGCCTGACGCCGGACCTCCGCTACAGCGACCGGCGGGTCTTCGCCGAATGGGACGCCATCGTTCTGGGTGGTTCGCGGTCTTCGAGTGGCATGCCTCCGTTCGCCGGGGTCATCACGCCGGATGATAGTCGGGCGATCAAGGTATATATCATCGACCGGGCGCAATCTCTGCGCTAGAATCCGCGCGCCTGACAATACGAATCCCTCCTTGCACAGGATAATCATGGCTGCTTTCGACGATCCTGCTTTCGACGACCACGAGCGTGTGGTCTTTTGCCGCGATGCGGCAACAGGGCTCAAGGCGATCATTGCAATACACTCCACGGCAATGGGACCGGCGGCCGGCGGAGTCAGGCTCTGGCGCTACGAGTCTGACGACGCGGCGCTGCATGACGTTCTGCGGCTGTCGCAGGGCATGAGCTACAAGAACGCCATGGCCGGACTGCGATTCGGTGGCGGCAAGGGCGTCATCATCAAGACGCCGGACTTCGATGGTTCGGATGCGTTGTACGAGAAGTTTGGCGAGTTCGTCGACAAGCTCGACGGCGATTACATCACGGCCGAGGACGTGGGCATGAGCGTGGCCATCATGGAAGTCGTTGCCCGACGTACCAAACACGTGACCGGCCTGCCCAGTGCGGACGGTCACGCTGGCGGCGACCCGTCGCCCAAGACCGCGTTTGGTGTGTTCAAGGGCATCGAGGCGGCGGCAAGTTTCAGGCTGGACAGGGACGATGTGAGGGGACTCACCGTCGCGGTACAGGGTGCAGGAAATGTCGGTTACCACCTGTGCAGGTATCTTGCGGGGGCCGGCGCAAATCTCGTCGTCGCTGACATTGACGAAGGCCGCGTGCAAAGAGTATGCGATGAATTCGCCGCGACTACGGTACGGCCCGACGAGATCCTCGTCCAGGATGTCGATGTTCTCGCGCCTTGCGCACTCGGTGCAATTCTCAACCAGCAGTCGATTCCGAAACTCCGGGTCAGCATCGTGGCCGGCGGCGCGAACAATCAATTGAATACCCGGGCCGACGGCCAACGGGTTGCCGACGCCGGAATCCTGTATGCGCCGGACTACGTCATCAATGCCGGCGGTGTCATCAACGTGGCATGCGAATACGCCGGTGACGTCGAAGACGATGAAGTCGATGAGCTGGTCGCGGCAATCGGTGGGCGCCTGACGAAGATATTCGAAGCGTCATCGGCTTCCGGCGTCCCCACGAACATCATTGCCGACGAACAGGCGCGCAGAATCATCGCAGGCGCCGGGTAGTCGGGGACGGACCCTTTGGGGTCCGTCCCCTGTTGGTTCCCTATTGACCTATTTTTCTCAGTTCGTTCAGCAGCGCCTTCGGGTCCGGACGGTCGATGACGAATCTCGACAATTTCGCGAACTGGATGATACCGGCGGCGTCGACAACCAGTGCCGTCGGCCAGACCGTGTCTTCCCCGTATTCCTTCCGATGATCGCCGGGCACAGCGGCTGCCATGACCAGACCCAGTTGCCTTGCCGCATTGAGGTTGTCATCGAGCCAGAATTCGAATTCGACTTCGAAAAACTCCGCCACCCTGCGGGTTGTCCCCAGCGGCTTCGGCGTCACCAATATCAGCTTGCCGCCGAGATCGACGATGTCCTTGTAGTAGCGCGTCAGGTCCTCGACCTGCCTGGTGCAAAACGGGCACCAGTTTCCCCGAACAAACAGCATCACGGTCGGCGACCCGACGACTTGCGCGGACCTGACCGGGTTTCCCTGCTCGTCGCTCGCGGCAAAATCCGGCAGCGTTCTACCGGGTCGCAGCGCTTCGGGTACCCGGGGCCCGGGCTTCTTTCCGAGCACGATCATTAGAGCCGCAAGCAACACGATTGCGGCGCCAATGATTAATAACAAACTGCCCGGCATTTCCACCTCCACATGGCGAAGTATGACACAAGCGATGGGTGTGGACTCGCCGCCATATGCTGAGATAATCGCTTCAGAACCATAAGAAGGAAACCGGATTGACCGAGAATCCGATTATCTGGCAGCCGGACGAGCAGCGTCTCAGAGAAACGGCGATGTATCGTTTCATGAGGGAGCGATCGTTCGACTCCTACGACGATCTGTACCGATGGTCGATCGATCATACGGCCGAATTCTGGCAGGCGATGTGCGTTTTCTGCGATGTACGTTTCAGTAAACCCGCCGATGAGATTCTCATACAGCCCGGGGACATGACGACGGCCAAATGGTTTGCGGGCAGCCAACTCAGTTTTGCCGAACATCTTCTGCGACACACAGGTAGCAGGGCGGCCATTGTCTTCCGGGGCGAGGATGGCACCCGGCGTGAGCTGAGTTGGGACGACCTCAGACAGGCTGTCGCAGGCATCGCCGTCGCTTTACGTT
>JBHIDG010000325.1:0-3912 GCA_046760025.1 Woeseia sp.
CTGGTATTTTTAGAAAAAAGAATTAAGGGGACAGTACACTTATTTCTTTGAAATAAGTGTACTGTCCCCTTAATTCTTTTTTCTAAAAAATAAGTGTACTGTCCCCTTAATTCTCTTATTCCAGCGATTGCCGAATACTGTCGAACAGCCTGCCGAAGTGTTCCTCGACTTTGGGGCCGAACACCGGGTCAATCAGCTTACGGACATCCGATCCCATGGTGAGCGAATGGCCATCGCGCACCAGTTCATCCAGGCGGATGAACAGATCGCTTTCTTCCCAGCGTATGTGTTCACGCAAACGTTTCACATAGCGCAGCGCATTGGCGACCACGACATTTCTTCGCAAGGCCGTGCCCGATAGAATCGACTCGACATCGTGTCTCAGTGCCATGCCCAGGTCGGCAAGTTCGCGGTGCTCCGCCGGGATGCGGTCGAGCCCTTCGGCCAGGTCGGGACGGACGGCTCTGAGCTCGGCATAGACTAGGTCTTCCTTCGGATGATGAACGGCATCCGGATAGACGGTCATGTAGCGCATGACGTCATGGACCAGCTCGAAATTCGCATCGTGGCCGTCGTACAGCTCGTTCGATTCCTGCTCGAGAAGATCGAGCATGACCGCCATGTTCCTGTGGTCTGCGCGCAGCTCGGCGAGAATCCCGGCCAGGTCGTTGTTCATGTGGTGAACCTCCGAAATAAGGGGACAGTACACTTATTTCTTTGAAATAAGTGTACTGTCCCCTTATTTAAAGAAATAAGTGTACTGTCCCCTTATTTCCGCCATGACGGCAGGCCATTTCGTACGCGTAATCCGCCGCAGGGAGATTCTGGCTCTGGCCTTCGGGGCGATGATCGGCTGGAGCTGGGTGGCGCTGACCGGAAACTGGATCGAAGCTGCCGGCAGTATCGGGGCGATACTCGCGTTCCTGATCGGTGGCGTCACGGTCGTATTCGTCGGCCAAGCTTACGCGGAACTCGCCTCCGCAATGCCCAAAGCAGGGGGCGAGCACGTCTACTCGCACCGCGCACTTGGACCGATCGCGTCATTCATATGCACCTGGGCAATTCTGCTCGGCTACGTATCCGTGGTTGCTTTCGAGGCGGTAGCGCTGCCCACGGTGGTGGAGTACCTCGTCCCCGGCACAAGCCGCGGTTACCTCTGGACCGTGGCCGGGTGGGACGTACACATTACCTGGGTACTGATCGGCGTCATAGCGGCCGTGGTGATGACGGTGATAAATGTCCTCGGCATCCGTACCGCGGCGCGTCTGCAGATGCTCGTAACGACGCTAATCCTGGCCGCGGGCATATTTCTCATCGGCGGCGCTGCCGTCAACGGACACGGCGACAATATGACGCCGCTCTTCGATCACGGCGCCGAAGGCCTGCTCGGCGTGCTGGTTATGGTGCCGTTCATGTTTGTCGGATTCGACGTCATCCCCCAGTCGGCCGAGGAGGTCGATCTGCCTTTCGGCGAGATCGGGCGCATGCTGATGTTCTCGATCGTAATGGCGGCGCTCTGGTACGCGGCGATCGTGTGGGCGGTCTCGATGGGGATGGACGACCCGGCGCGGAGCGCATCGCAGCTGCCGACTGCGGACGCCACCGCAGCGGTTTACGGCGGGCAATGGGCCGGCAAGCTGTTGGTCGTCGGCGGTATTGGCGGCATCCTGACGAGCTGGAACGCGTTCCTGATCGGCGGCAGCCGCGTCCTGTATGCGCTTTCGAAATCGGGGCAACTGCCCGCCGCGTTCGGAGCGCTTCACCCGCGGTTCAACACGCCGCACCGCGCCATAATGCTGATCGGCGGCTTGTCGGTACTGGCGCCGCTTTTCGGCCGGCGGGCGCTGATATGGCTGGTCGATGCCGGCGGGCTGGGCATCGTCGTCGCCTACGCGTTCGTGGCGCTCTCTTTCCTGGTTCTCAGGTATCGAGAGCCCGGCATGGACAGGCCGTACGCCGTAAAGCACTGGCGTCTCACGGGCTATGCGGCCCTGGTTTTATCGCTGGCTTTCGTGGTCCTGTATCTGCCGTACAGCCCCGCCGCGCTGGTCTGGCCACAGGAATGGGCCATCGTCATCGGCTGGTGCCTGCTCGGCACTTTTTTCGTGCTCGTCCGGCGGAGCTGAACCAAAAACCTGTCCATAGGTAGATATACGGATCTGAACTTCCGCCCGGTTGGGAGATTATTGCTCTTCCGTTGGAGCGGGCGGGTATCGACGCAAACAGACGTACTCTGCCTCCTGAGAAAGAGCCTGTCCGCTCCAATTTTCCCCCTTCACTCCGCCGAATGGCATTTATTGCCCCGTGGCATAATTCACGGCATGACAAAAAGCGCGCGCCTTCTTGTGATCGCTGCGTTCGCCATCGCGGCGGGCTGCACGGTCAACCCTGTTACCGGAAAGCGCGAGATATCGCTGATGAGCGAAAGCAGCGAGATCAGGATGGGCGATGAAAATTACCTGCCCATGCAACAGTCACAGGGTGGCAGATATGACATCGACCCGGCGCTGACATCGTATGTTTCGGGCGTCGGCCATCGTCTGGCGGCCGTCAGCGACCGCGCGCTTCCCTACGAGTTCGTCGTGCTCAACAACTCCGTGCCGAATGCCTGGGCACTGCCGGGCGGCAAGATTGCGGTCAATCGCGGGCTGTTGACGGAACTGAACTCCGAGGCAGAGCTCGCCGCGGTACTCGGTCACGAGATCGTACATGCGGCGGCGCGCCACTCGGCCAGGCGCATGGAGCGCAGCGCCCTGTTGCAGGGCGCGGTTCTGGTGACGGCGGTTGCGACCAGTGACAGCAATTACGGGGATTTTGCGCTCGGTGGCGCCAACCTGGCGGCAACCCTGCTCAATCAGAGTTACGGACGCGGCGACGAACTGGAAGCGGACAGGTTCGGTATGTTGTACATGTCGCGCGCCGGGTACGACCCCCAGGGAGCGGTCGAGCTACAGAAGACATTCGTGAGACTGAACGAGGATCGGTCGACGGACTGGCTCACCGGCCTGTTCGCAAGTCATCCGCCGTCGGAGGATCGGGCGCGAGCCAACGCTGAGATGGCTGCGACGCTACCGCCAGGCGGTGAAACGGCAGAGGATCGTTTCCGGGCGGCAATGGCAAGGACGATGGCGGCAAAGCCGGCCTACGACGCATACGATGAGGGTCGCGAGGCGCTGGCGAACGAGCAGCCCGATCTCGCGATCGAGCAGGCCAACAATGCGATCAGGCTGTTGCCCGAAGAATCTCACTTCTACGCGCTCAGGGGCGACGCACGAATCGTCAGGAAGCAGTACGAGATGGCGTTGACAAACTTCAACAGCGCCATTCGCAGGCGGGACGATTTCTTTTACTACTATTTGCAGCGGGGGCTGGTACTCGAGGAACTCGACGACGACGAGCTGGCGGCCGCGGATCTGCAAGCGAGCATCACGATGCTGCCGACTGCGCCGGCCTATTTTGCGCTGGGCAATATCGCGGCCCGCCGCGGTGACAAGGCGGCTGCGGTCGAGAGCTACAAGCTCGTTGCAGGCGGGCAGGGCGAGATCGCAGAAGCCGCGGCCGCGGCGCTGGTAAAGCTCGACCTCGCGGACAATCCGGAGAACTACGTGCTCAAGCGATGTGATGCGGACAGCAACGGCAGGCTGGTGGTGTCGGTAAAGAACAGCACCTCGATCGCGATAGCCGGCGTCGCTATCAGCGTGCCGTATACGGACAACCTGGGTACCCAGCGCCGGATCGATCGCGACATCGCCGGCACGATTGCGCCGGGTCAGATTGTCAGTATCAGTTTGGGGCCAGCGCCGTACGTCGCCGGCAGCCCGTGCCACGCAACAGTCGTCGCGGCACGGGTCGCCGAATAGGAATCAGAAGTTAAAGCTCAGTCCAATGGAAGCGACCGGGTATACCTTAAAG
>JBHIDG010000326.1:0-3881 GCA_046760025.1 Woeseia sp.
AGGCTGTGGGCTATGACGTCGCGAACGGCGAAGTGTTAAGCCTGCTGCACTACCGGCCCGGCCAGCGTTACAAGCCTCATTTCGATTGTATTAGCACGGAACAGGCAAATTCCGCGGAAGGGCTCGAGCAGGGCGGGCAGCGAATTCTGACCGTGTTGCTCTCGATGGGAGACGACCAATTCATCGGCGGGGAGACCTATTTTCCAAAACTCGGTGTGAGCGTGAAAATCAATAGCGGCGAACTACTACGCTTCAATAATGCCGATGAAGACGGCCAGCCACTGACAGCATCGTTGCACGAGGGCAGGCCTGTGGAATCGGGCGAAAAATGGCTATTCAGCAAATGGGTCCGCCAGTCCCCAACGCCCTATGGCCGTGAACTATCGATGACGCATTAGCGCTATAGTCAAGTTGCGCTTGCAGCCTTCTGCATTAACGCACGTCGGAACAGCAATCGATTCCAGTTTTCCAGTGAGAAAATATGCGCGAATATTGCCGATAGTGAACCGTCCTTGTGCAGCGCCTGAAGCGTGTCTTTGTCGAGCTCCGTCAGCTTTTTGACGTCAATCGCCACGTAGTCTGCGATTACATCCTCTTTTTCTCCGTCACCAGGACGATTCGCAGCTCGCTGCCCGGACAGAAGTCCGAGCTCTTTTACTTTTTCGCAGAATTCCTTCGATCGGTTACGTTCTACATCATAGTGACCGCAAAAATCTACTCGAGATTGAATGCCCTCCGACAATTTGTCACCGTCAAAAAACGGTACTTCAGGCTTATCAGAGATCTCTGCGGAAGTTCGGTCGATGACAACCGCAAACTGTTCGTCAGGGCGACGGGCAAATGCAAATGGATGACAACGCACGTAGGAAGGGATATATGACATCTTGTCCCAATGACCATCCTCGTCGACAAATAGATTGACGTCCTCAATGACGCCGACGACGGCAATCAGCACTGGATTCTCGAAGTCTGAAAATACAATTGGGTAGTGTTTTTGAGCCGTTGGCATTTCATTGGTGACGATTGGCACACCCCGGATCGACTTTATGAATTCGTACGGCCGGGCGACCTTGCTCAATCCGAGCTTTCCGTGATCCTCCTTGTTGAGCAATTCCGGCTGCTCATACAAAAACATCTTTCCTTCGAAGGCCGAGCTATCTGCGACCAATTCTTCATTACTCATTTCTGAAACCTGCTGAAGTATATTTGAAACATACGGACCGAATTGACCGCTCGCAGACGGCGCAGATTAGCGCTGATTTTCTCGGGCATGCGATGAACGGACGCGCATTATACCGGTACCTAAGTGTAACAGCAAAGTAATAGACGCTATTGCCAGGCGTTTCTTGACAGAAGGCACAAGTTGTCGGGCCGGGTTTAGATGGAGTATAAGTATCCCACGTCGAACAGGTAACATATGGTGCCCGGCAACGATAAAAACTCGAATGCTTTTCATGAGCAGCCCAAAATGGGTCGTGGCGCAATACTGCATACCGATTTCTGGTGGAGTATGGTGCCGGATTGTGACAATCTAAATGCCCGACTGCTCGAAGAAATCCTGAGACACAAAGAGGAAGAACCGACTACGGCGCCTGGAACTAATCCTGATTGTTGGCGTGGACATCGCGACTACGAGAACTGGCCCTATCTTTGCGAATATATTGTCCACAAACTCAGGTTCATACACGGGCACTATGTCAACATCGGCACGTCTTGTTCACCGCTCGACAATCTACCCCGGGATCGATACGAGTTCGAGTTCTGGACCAACGTGAATGAGCCTGGCAGCAGTAACCTGATTCACAATCATGCCAAATGGCACTGGTCCGGGGTCTATTACGTCCAGGGAAAGGATACCGGCCCGATCGCATTCTATTCCACACCATACCTGAATCAACAGGTGACGCTCGGTCTGCCGTTCGGCCAGTCATTTACGGTCGAACCATCTGACGGGTTGCTGTTGATATTTCCAAGCTATCTGCTGCATGAAGTATCAGCCAATCCATCCGATAAGCAACGAATAAACATCGCATTCAATACTCGAATCGACTTTGGCGGCAACAAATAAGCGTCACTCGGAAGCGAGAATTCCGGTGCTTTCAAGCCTACTCGTAAGCGGTTCGAGCTGCTCCTGATACCGGCGCCAGGCGCCAATGCCTTCCTTGTTGAGAGGCTGCCGGACCTGCATTTCGCTGAACGTAAAACTGGCCTCCACGCGCGTATGAAAATCCAGACAGGCCGGATCCCACGGCAGGCCGCAAAACGCTGCGATGGCTTGCGTCTGCTCTCCTGGATTGCTTACCAACTCCTCGTAAACCACTTCGAGAATCCGATTCGGGTATAGGGATTTCCAATGCTCCATGATCTGCACAGACACAGCGTAATAATGCGCCAACGATTCCAGGTCGCATGCGTATCGGTGGCCTTCTGCGAACATACGGCTATAAATCGACAGACACACATCGCGCGGATCGCGACGCATGTAGATGATCGGCGTACCCGGAAACATCGCGCAAATAAACCCGACGTGCCAGAAGTTATGCGGCATTTTGTCGGTCAGTCTGCATGCCGAAGTCATCGAGCGGCGCCAGTATTCGGCGGCGAGCGCATCCCAGTATTTTGTCGTGAGATCTCGAGGCGGTGGAACGCGGCCGCGTTCAAGGTCCCAGTAATACTGAGTCGCAATGAACTCCATTGACTCACTCTCTCCGCCAACGACGACATCGTCAAGGCCACCGAGAATTCGCTCTACAAGCGTCGTGCCCGAACGTGGCATACCAAGTATGAATACGGGTTGTGCGGCGGTGTCCGATGGCGATACCCCACCGAATGGAGTGTCACATTCAGTCACTACGCGTTCCGCGAAGCTGTCTATTTCGACAGTATCATAGCGCAGGCCTTTTGCCACGATTTCCGCTTTTTGAAGTTCGTTACCGGCCCGGAACTGTTCGAAAGCTTCGGTATATTGATCCAGCTTCTCGAACGCCCGTCCGGCAGTAAGTGCCAGCACTATCCTGTCCCTGACAGTCGCCTGATCGCTTGTCGCAAGCCGCGCGCATTCAGCCGCAAACTGTGGAAGCGTTTCGCTTGACTCCGACTCCAGCAGTAGCTGCCAGGCATCGCCGAACGCCGGTCTTTGCTCGATGGCCTGCCGAAGATGCTTTCGCGCGCTTTCGTAATCGCCATCGAGCCGGGCGGTTTTTGCTGCCAGCAAATCCACAGCAGCGTTTTCGGCACCCTGTTGCATGGCATTCGCCAGTGCATCTTTGCTCTCCTCCGGACGTTTCGCGAGAAACAAAAGATCTGCATAAGCGACCAGGTCGTCGGCGTCGGGCGTCTTGAGCTCCATGTACCTCTTATACGCATCGATAGCGGCGGCGTAGTCACGCCGTCGTCCGGCCGCAGAGGCAAGGTGGCGCCAAGCCATGGCATCCCCGGGTTCCAGCTTGGTGAGCTGAAGCAGCGTCAGATAAGCGCCGCCCCAGTCGGCCATCGCAGCCTGCGCTTTGGCGCGAGCCTTCAGCACGGGTACCGTCGTTGCGCCACAGGCCGAAAGATATCGGGAGGCTGCGTCCGCCATGCCGGAATCGATCAGCTTGTGGCAGATCGTGGCCAGTAATTCAGGATCCTTGACAGACAATTCCGCAGCTCGCAGGTAACCGGTCGCGGCTTCCTGATTCTTGCCAAGCTGCTCCAATGCGGTCGAATAGTTGTACACGAACTCCGGCACCTCGGGATTGAGATCCACCGCCGCGCTCAGCAATTCGGCGGCTTGCGAGAACTTGAATTGTTGCATGAGCACCGTGCCGAGGCCGTAACAGGCGTCAGAATTACTAGCATCTTGATCGTAGAGCCGACGGTAGATTTCTGCTGCTGCATCG
>JBHIDG010000327.1:0-3872 GCA_046760025.1 Woeseia sp.
GCTGCTGCCTGAGCGCATCGAGTACCAACGCGATCACTTGAGCCTGCCCATTGAGGAGGTGATTGCCGATCGGGATTACGGTAGTGGTCCGACCTATGCGCAGTTGCGCGAGCAGAAGATTCGCCACTACATCCCACTACACAACCCCAATTCTGGTCGCGGCAAATTAACGCCAAGCGCCTTCAAATATGATCGGCGAAAGGACCGATATCGCTGCCCGCAGGGCCACTACCTATATTCTGAAGCAGACATCCTTGCCGTACGAGAAGATCGATCGCGGCTCGGTGAAGCATTACCGAGTAACCGGTGGTCACTGCCGCAGCTGTCCGATAAAGAGCAGCTGTTTGCCAGATTGCCAAAAATTCCGCGCTCGTTTCGTTTATCGCGGTGTGCACCAGGACGAAGTGGAAGCCGTGCGCAGACGGCAGCATGCCGTCGCTTTCCGTAAGTAGCAGACGGAGCGCAAGTGGAAGATTGAAGGCCTGTTTGGCGAGGCCAAGCAGAATCACGGTTTGCGGCGAGCGCGATATCGTGGACTCTCAAAAGTCCAGATTCAGTTCTTCATGATCGCCATTGCCCTCAATTGCAAGCGTGTGGTCAAAATCTCCTATTGTTTTCACCATATTTTTCTCGTTCTCCACCGACTTTTGTACCGACAAAGGTATTCGCCTAGAGAACTCAATCGCCAACCAGCTCTGACGCCAACACCGGCTCGCCTGTTACCCGATCGAATCGGCTGACCGTTGACGATAATGTCGATCAAATTCGGTGCTGCCGGTAGGTCGTAATCCCAGATGCCGTGATGAATCATCTGGAAATGCCAGATCCGCTGGCCGTTCAGGACATCGAGCGCCACCAGGCTTTCTGCAAACAAATTGTCGCCCGGCCGGTCGCCGCCGTAGTAATCATAAGCGGTTCGCAGTGCTTCATCCGGCGAGCACCAAATCCAGTCTACTTCCAGAGCGCTGAAATTGCCCCGATCGATCTGCTGTAGCGGCATGAACTTGCTGCTTGCCTTGTCGGCAGCGTAATTTTCCCAGGCAACCTGAGTTATCGAGGGCGTGCGTGGACTGACTTCGGTTGGCACGCACGTTGCAGTCGGCGTGCCGGGCCCGATTGGAACATTGGCTGTTCCACCCTCGCCGCCTCCGCCGGTACTGCACGCAGCCAAGGCGGTCAATACGGGAAACACGATGGGCGCGCGCCTTGATGCCTTAATACACCGTCTACGATCATGGTGAGAAGTGCCGACCGGAGGCTGTCGCTGTCTTTTCTGTATGACAGCATCCGGCGCATCAGGTTCTGCCTCAGTTTGCTCTGCTCGAGGTCGGGAGCGGTGGCGGCAGACACAGGAGTATATGAAGCATAAACGGTCTGTTTTTCGGACAACGGTCGTCGTAACTTTCCACACCGTCATACCTCTGCCTGTATCGTCTGGATGCCTCCCGTACCGATGTAATACATTGGCAGCAGAAACGATATGAGACGCTCGCTGATGTAGGCGAATACATTCCTCTAACGAAACCGACCGGTAATTGCGATCACGGGACGCTATCGCTGCACGGGACTGCTAGACCGCAGATACTCGAGAATCTGACCGGCCTCCGATTCGGACACCCACTGTGGCGCCTTGCCGCGCATTCGACTAACCGTGTGACTCCAGAAAGCCGGCTCTTTTGGATCTTCATCAAGTTTCAGGAATATTCGCTCCAACGAATGGCATGCCGAGCAGCGTGCGACAAAAATTTCGGCGGCTGTGGAGTCACCACTCACCGGAGCGGATGGCACCACCTCGCGCGGCGCCGTGTCCAGGTACACCAGCACTCGTTCGACGTCCTGATCAGAGAGCCAATCAGTGCCACTGCGTCCTTGCATACGATTGATCACGTGTCTGAGGGAATCGCCGTGGAGCGGACTTAGCAAGACGCGGTTTACCGTATGACAGCGACTGCATTTTTCTTCAAATAGTAATCGATCTTCGTCCAATGCCGCGGCCATTGCCGCCTGCTGGGAGTGGGATATGAGATAGTCAAGTACAGCCTGCTTTTGATTTTCTTTTAGCCTTGCGAGAGGTACCATGAGTTCCAACTGCTGAGCCCAGCCCATCGGCGGCGGTTGGCCCGGGTCTGGAAGTTTGTGACAGGCAGAGCAGCGCTTTTCGAAAAGACTTTCTCCGTCGGGAGCCGCCGCCCAAGTGCCTGAAAACGCAACTGTGACTCCCTGGAAGATAATGCTCCACACCAGGATTTTGGTTATTTTTAACATGACCTACGCTCCTTCACCTGCCCCGAAGCAAAAAAGCGGCGCGAAGGAATCGTCGGCGCCGCATTTCTGCATCGTATTTCCTTCTAGAAAGCAGCGACGAGCTGCAGGGTTATCCGACTGTCTTCCTGCGCCGGGGTTGGTGCGTCGAATCGATCCCAGTACTCCAGGTAACCCTTGATATTTTGACTTAGGTAGTAGCTGACATTCAGTGTGAGCTCATCAAAGGAATTCACCCCGTCATTCGTCTCATACGAATCATAGCGGATCAGCGGTACCCAGGTCGGTCGCAGAGAATCGTCCCGCATCGTGTAGAAGGCCTGCAATGAGAACGTGTCATTATCGTCTTCACCGGGACCTCTGGGATCAGCCGGATCCCGATCATCAGTCGCTGTGATGTAGAGTCCCTGAAATCTCAAGTCCTGCACGTCAGCCTGGAACTGGACACCGGTCCGATTGAAATCGCGGTTGGTGGTTTCGTCCTCACCATCCATTATGAATGCGCCAACCATGACGTCGTCTGTGACATCCGCATTAAATAAGGCGCTGACTATCGACGCGTTCTCGCCTTCGGCGTCCGCTGCCTTGCCGCTGTAATTGACGTTATAGAAGAACCGGTCGGAAAAACGCCCATATGCTCCGACGTTTTGCCTGACTGCGCGGAAGCGACCGCCAGCATCGGCACCTCCGAATTTCTGATCAATCGCGCCTACATGCCCCCGCGTCAGGCGGAAATGATCGTTGATAATACCGTAGGAATCCGCCCAAAATGTGGGTCCGTATACAAATTGAATATTGAGTTCCTTGCTGTGGTTATAGGTCAGTACCGCAGGAGCCAGCTCCGGTTCAAAGCCGGTTTCATCTTCGGCCTCGAGTTCAAAGTAGCCCGACCAGTCTTTTGAGAAATTTCCGGTAATGATGATCTCGGCCTCGTGCAGCGCGCGTATTTTTTCATTTCCCGAGCTTTTCTTGTCATATGGACGCGCCACGAGGATTGCTGATACCGGTACATGCTTCTCCAACTGAAGGAAGTCCGAGATCTCCGTGACATCTGTAGCTTCTTCCGTGGTGATAAATCGGTAGCCGTTTTCCTTGAATTCACGCCCGGTCGCATTCAATTGGGGATAGGCTGTGTGACAAGCTGAACAATTGAGCTCGTGTTTCCGCGCAAAAGATGGTACTGCCTGAGCCGCTGTGCTCCACATGAATCCGAGGGCTGCGATGACTGTCAAAAGGATTCTTCCGCGTTGAGCCGTCATGATGTTGCTCCTTTGTTTGTTAGTACGTTACTGATAGATAAAGAGTTTTTCGCGCCGCAATCAAACAGTTCTATTACCGTTGGGAAGCACTGCTTATCATCGAACCCGAGTGGAATATATGCGTAGTTTCTGCAGGGAACATCGCATGTACACCTACGACGCTACGTTATTTCCGTATCGACACGGACGGAGCTGTTTCAATAGTCTATTGACTGAAGGGGTCAGTAGATTCAACCAAGTCCGACAAAGCCCGCCTGATGCAATGGTAATTATCACAGGTGTAGGGAAGGCGATCAGCTAGTGCACTGTCTCTAAAATAGCTTTGCATTTCCCGACCTTGTTTAAAATGTC
>JBHIDG010000328.1:0-3868 GCA_046760025.1 Woeseia sp.
GTTATTACGAACTGCGTCAGAGAAGCGGCGCAGTTATCGGTGGTTTCTACGCCGATTTTTATGCTCGCAATGGAAAACGGGGCGGCGCCTGGATCGACGAATGCGTGGTCAGAAAAGACCTGAACGGTGAACTCGTTTTGCCAATCGGTCACCTCGTCTGCAATTTTTCTCCGCCCGACGAACGTGGCTGCTCGTCACTCACGCACGAAGACGTCATCACCCTTTTTCATGAATTCGGACACATGCTTCACCATCTTCTTACTCGAGTAGACTATCCGAGCCTTGCCGGCATCAACGGCGTGCCCTGGGATGCCGTCGAACTGCCGAGCCAGTTCATGGAAAACTTCGCCTGGTGCTACGACGTGCTGGTTCAGGCCTCGGGACATCATGATACGGGTGAGCCGTTACCGAAAGAGCTGTTTCAGAGGCTGGACGATAGCCGCCACTGCGGGGCGGCGATGGCGATGCTTCGCCAGATAGAGTTCGCGCTTTTCGATTTCCTGTTGCACGCGGACTACGACCCCGAGAAATCCCGGGATCCCCTCCAGGTGCTCGGGGAAGTTCGCGATGACGTATCACTGGTAATGCACCCCAGCTATAACAGGCTGCCGCACAGCTTCTCGCACATCTTCGCAGGCGGATACGCGGCCGGCTACTACAGCTATAAGTGGGCCGAAGTGCTTGCCGCCGATGCATTTTCGGCTTTCGAGGAGTCCGGTATCTTCGACCAGCGGACCGCCAGTCGCTTTCGATCCGAGATTCTCGAGATCGGCGGCAGCCGCGACATCATGGACGCTTTCGTCGCCTTTCGCGGCCGCAAACCGACACTCGATGCCCTGCTGCGCCATAACGGCATTGGCCTCGCCACATGAAGATCGCGACCTGGAACGTAAACTCGTTAAATGTCCGTTTGCCGCACGTCCTGGAGTGGCTCAGCGTTCATGATCCCGACATCCTGGTGCTACAGGAGATCAAGCAGGTCACCGAAGCATTCCCGGTGGAAGCCTTCACCGCGTCGGGCTATCAGTCGATTGCGAGCGGCCAGAAGACGTATAACGGCGTCGCAACGATTTGCCGCGACGAGCCGACGGACCCGTTGTCGGATTTTCCGGGATTCGAGGACCCGCAACGCCGCGTCCTCGCGACGACAATCGACGGCGTCCGTGTCATCGATCTCTATGTGCCCAATGGCCAGGCGGTCGGCACCGAGAAGTACGAGTACAAGTTGACCTGGCTTCGCGCCCTGCGCGATTTCCTTCGCGACGAGCTCGACAGATACCCTGAGCTCGTGGTGCTCGGAGACTTCAACATCGCGCCCGAAGACCGCGACGTCTATGACCCGGAGAAATGGGGCGATGCGATCCTGTGCAGTGGCCCGGAACGCGATGGATTACGGGAATTGATCGAGCTGGGCCTGAGCGACGTTTTCCGGCAGTTCGAGCAGCCGGAAAAGAGTTTCAGCTGGTGGGACTACCGCGCGGCGGGATTCCGGCGCAATGCCGGCCTCCGCATCGACCTGATTCTCGCGAGTCCGGCCATGGCAAAGGCCTGCGAGGCGAGTTACATAGACAAGGAGCCACGCACCTGGGAGCGCCCCTCCGATCACGCTCCCGTCGTCGCGGAATTTGCCACCCGACGCTAGTCAGACCATTTGCGAACTGACATTTGGCGGGCCAATATTACATATTGTCATCGAAACCTCTGAATGGCGATGATCCGCAGTGTATTATTTTGGTCCGTCAGGACGATACGACGTCGGCTGTCTGCCAATAGTGCAGGGCGGTGCACGGCATGAGTGAGTTCGAGAATCCTCGCGTGCCGATGCCCGCAACGAGGGACCCGCCGGCATACAAGAAGAAGAAAATATTGTCTCAGGATCGACGAACCGATTACGACGTGACGGATACCGTGCAGGTCAGCAACCCCGCGGCGGTGCGCGACGCCGTGCACGAGCTATTCTCGGCGACCTTTCCCGGCGCCGTATTCGACAGACTCTGGCTTGCGTTCTACGACTTCGAACGGCTGTTCACGGGCAACTTCCCCGGCTACAAGGGATGCGACACGACGTATCACGATATGCAGCATACGCTCGACATGACGCTGGCCCTGGCCAGGCTCGTTGCCGGCTACGAACGCAGCGTCGACCCGAGCGACCGCCTCGGCCCGAAGCGCGCCCGGATGGCGATCGTCACGTCCCTGTTCCATGACTCCGGCTACATACGCCACGAGGAGCGCGACAGTGCCTTCCACAACGGCGCCGAGTTCACGCTCTATCACGTATCACGAAGTGCGGATTTTCTGCGTCGCTACCTGCCGGACCTCGGTATGTCAAAGGATGTCGGCGTCAGCAGCATGATCGTGCATTTCACAGGCTACGAACTGGATCTCGACGATATCGAGCTCGACGACCCGAGGGACATCATCTGCGGACACCTGCTGGGCACCGCCGACCTGATGGCCCAGATGGCGGACCGTTGTTATCTGGAGAAATGCAGAGACCGCCTGTACAACGAGTTCGTGCTCGGCGGCATCGCGGTCGAGAACACCAGTCCCGGCGAGTACCTGGTCAGATACCGGTCCGGCAACGACCTTCTCGCCAAGACACCGTTGTTTTATCAGCAGGTCTCCCGAGATCGCCTGCAAAAGAAGTTCAACCGAGCTTACCGTTATATAGAAGTGTTGTACAACGGTGAGAACCCGTACGTAGATGCGATCAAGAAAAACATCATGCACCTGGTCCGCATACTCCAGTCGGGCGACTGGAAACTGTTACGGCGCCAGCCCCCGCATTTCGTCGGCGTCCGAACCGCCATCGAGGACATGGAAACCCTCACACGATCCTACCTCGCAAAGGTCCCGAAAGGTGCACCGACCACACCCGGTTACACCACGGCCTGAGCGTCACGGTCAATCACACACCATCGGCACGTGGCCGGGGGTGGCCGCCACGCGGCCCAGCCACGCCCGGACTGCAGGGTAATCTCTCAAATCGAATCCCCCTTCGTCCGCGACGTGGGTGTACGCGTACAGCGCGATATCCGCAATGCTGTATTCCGCTCCGGCGATGAACGCCCGCATGCCGAGCTGTTGTTCCATTACATCGAGGGCCTTATACCCCGCTACCCTCTTTTCTTCGAGAGCCGCCTGCCGGTCCGGTGGACTGCCGAGGTACCGAATGATGAACCTCGACGTCGCAATGTTCGGCTCGTGGCTGTATTGCTCGAAGAATATCCACTGTAAGACTCGTGCATGCGCGAAACTATCGCGGCCCAGGAGGTCCGATCCGTCGGCCAGAAAGACGAGGATCGCGTTGGATTCAGCAAGGAACCTTCCATCCGGCAGGGCCAGTAACGGTATCTTGCCGTTCGTGTTCATGGCGAGGAACTCCGGCGTGCGGGTCTCGCCGGCCAGGATATCCACTTCCTGCCAGTCGTAAAGGATACCGAGCTGCGAGCACAGCAGTTTCACCTTGTAACAGTTGCCGGATCGCGAATCGCCGTAGACAACAATTTTTTCCGTTGTCACTTTTTCCCGCCCGCATAGTTCCGGATCGCCAGCACCTCGTGCCGGTTCAAGCGCCGCTTCGAGAAAAACGTCGCGACCGCCACCGCGCAGAAAGCATAGATCACATCAATGGCAGTCACGGTGCTGACAACAAAGCCTTGCAGAATTTGCCACCAGTCGCCCTCAATGGGCCCAGTCTCCGCCTCCGTAAATATCAGCGCGATGAACAGATTGCCGCTAAACGCACCTGTCCAGGCCGCGACACCGGCCACCAGTGGGAAGCGCCAGTCCAGTCCCCGCCCGACTCTCTGAACGACAAGCCCGATGACAATCCCCTGAATGATCGACATCCACGGAAAGAACC